>JANOAW010000877.1:0-1598 GCA_031411355.1 Hyphomicrobiaceae bacterium
CGGGGCGGCAACTGCTTTTGCACCGCAGTCAACTGGCTGACGAACGCGCCGCGCGCGTTGACCCGATTGAAACTGTAAGGGCGCACATCAGCATCGGTGTCTATGAAGATGAAGCGCACGCTTGTGCCGTGCTGCAAGGGAAATGGCGCTGGCAGCTGCGGAAACCCCGCTGAAAAATTCTGCGCGCGCGCCGGCGATGATGCGCCGATTACCCAATTCGATCCGGGCCATTGATCGTGATTGCCTGTGATGGTCCAGTTCTGCCAATCGGGGCGCCCGAGATGGCTGTCGAGAAAGGTCGCGGCCATACTGAATTGCTGCGGCGCACCGTTTGCTGTCAGGTCTCCGGACACGATCAATCCGCATGCGGGATCAGCCAGCCGTTCATCGGCATAGAAGCGCTGCAATGCAGACAGCGCACAGGTGTGGTGGCCGAGAAAGCCCTCGAAAATATCGTGGCGGGCAATGAATCGCGGCACCGTGCTGTTTGCGTTCGGATCGAGACGATCGCTGAAGTGCAGGTCGGAGATGTGGATGAAATTGAGAAGACAGATATCGGCCGACATATGTAAATTTGCTCAAATCTGAATTGAGACGTCCAAGCGACTGTTTCTCCAAGTGGCTTCACGATAGCGGATCACGCAGTGGGGTCAACTGCGTTGCTTAGCGCCGCGTTGCTCAGCGCGACGAGCAGCTGCTTTCTCGAGCCTGGACGAAATGCTATGCCGCGATATCTGCGACAGCAATGGATCGATGACATGCGACGTCTTATTTCGGCTTTCGGCTTTGCACTGTTGCTGAGCGGGGCGGCGTCTGCCCAGCCGACAAAATCGCTTTCGCCGCAAAAGCCCATCACCGACTACAAGCCGGTGCAGGAGCATCTCTACGGGCTGAATTATAGCGTCGGAGAACGTAATGGTCAGCCGACACCGCAATTGAAGGCCGCGATCGCCCAATGGCGCAAGAACCGATCCAGTTCGACGACCGGTGACATGTCGGAGGCCGAAGCCGCCCAGTTGCTCGCCATCCCGCTGCCCAAGGTCTGGGGTGCGATCTCGTACTCACCGAGTGGCGCACATGGCGTTGTGTCGTCCAAGACGTCGCGCGACGTCGCTGAAAAGGAAGCGCAGGCGGCGTGTGACAAGGACGCCAAGAAGTGCACCATCATGACGTTCTCGGGAACTTCGTGCGCCGCACTGGCGAGTTTTGCCGGCAACGTCGACGGCAAACCCGCCATGAGCACGTGGGGATCGTTCCGGCCGACGGCCGCAGCCGCCAGTGCCGCCGCCATGGCCGATTGCAAAAAGGGCGCAGCACTGCCCGACACATGCGTCGCGCGTGATGGGGTGTGTGCGGATGGAAGCCAGAAGAAATGATCATGTTAGTTGCGTGACGCTATCGATCCTTCGGGTCGAACGCGTCGCGCAAACCGTCGCCGATGAAATTGAGGGCAGACAGCGTCGCGACCAACACCAACGCCGGAAAGATCAATAGATACGTGCCGCCTTGGATCGAGCGCGCGCCTTCGTTGATCAGTACGCCCCATGATGTATTCGGTTCCTGAACGCCGAGGCCGAGGAACGACAGGAAGCTTTCGA
>JANOAW010000878.1:0-8850 GCA_031411355.1 Hyphomicrobiaceae bacterium
GGAAAGCGATGCCGAGCACGAAAATCGGCACAGAACCCTGTAGAATGCCCATGTTGATCGCGGTCGTGTGATGGGCCGCCACGTAATAAAGCGCATTGAAGCCTGTGAAGCCGAGCGCCGCCATGGCCGCGATGCGTGGCAGGGCGGGTCGCACGTCGCTCCAACGGTCTTTCAATTCGTGCCCATACAGCGGCCAGAGCACCGCGATGACGATACTCCAGCGCAGGAATGTCAATGCGAAGGGAGAGATGTGGCCGACCGCCAATCGTCCAGCGACGGTATTGCCAGCCCACATCATCGCGGTCGCAGCCAGCAACAGCAGCGGTTGTGACCACAAGCGCGTGGCGAGAGAGTTGATCATGTCAGTTGTGCCACGGGCAGCGAAAAGTCGGCCAAATTCGAGCGACTCGCGACCGCCGATGTGGCGACGACGAAGCGCTCCGTCGCAGCTATCACGGAAGTGCGTGCGGCGCTGCACGACAATTCCACGGCGCTTGCGACGGAGCGTTACGATCGTCAGTTCCGGTGCAGATACAGATACCGGCGCCACCACGACTTCTGACCGTCATGCGTTTCTGACTGGATATGCTGCTCGTGCGCGGTCTGTGCTTCACGAATCTCCTTGAATTCGCGGCGCGACACGTAGCCGTCGGCTTTGGCGCGGCGCTCCAGTTCCTGGATGCGGGCAGCTTCGGCGTTGAGTTCGCGATACTCGCGGCGCGTCAGTTCACCGTTGAAGCGGCCCTGCTCGATTTCACGCGCCTGCTGGCGGTCGGTTTCAATCAGGCGGGCACGGCGGCTGGCTTCGTCGGCGTTGGCTGAGCCGGCACTTGCGAGTGCGGCCGTGACCAGGCTCATGGCGATCAATGACTTACGGGCAAACATTGTCGTCTCCAGGGGGCTGCGGTTCGGAGGAAACCGCGTTGGTTCGTGGATCAGACAGTACCCGCACGGCTTTGAACGCCTTCTGAACCGCCCGAGCAGGCGTCGTTCATCAGACAAATTGACTGTGTGCAGAGACAACGTGATCGCCAGCGTCGTCAGCGCACGAACTTCAAGCCGGTGAAGCCTTGCCGCATCGCCGTCACGTCGCGCGCGATGGTGTGGGGGGCGTCGTTGCCGATCAGCGCGCGCGCGATCAGGCTCGCGAGTTGCGGCATGTGTTCGGGCGTAAAGCCGAGCCGCACGATTTCGGGCACACCAAGGCGGAGACCGTTGACATCGTCCGTCATCGCAGCAATCGGCAAGCCGATGCCGCAGGCCAGAATATTCGCCTGCCGAAGGATCTTGGCCGCGGCCTGACCGCCACCCCAGCGGTGTGCTTCGAGCGCCAACGCTTGCGACGACGTCCCACCGCGGGATGCACCGTGAACGGGTAAGCCGCGTTTGGAGAGTTCGTCGGCAAGCCGTCTTGCGACAGCCGCCATCATCGCGCCGTAAGCGCGCCCGTGCACCCGCCAGTCGAGCAGGGTCATCGCCAGCGCCGCCGATTTGGCGACGTCGAAGTTGGCAGTAAGGCCGGGGTAGGCGATGGCATCGAGACGGCGCGCGAGATCGGCGTCGTTGGTCAGGACCAGGCCGGCTGCCGGGCCGCCGAGGCTCTTGTAGGTGCTCATGGTCATGAGATGGCAGCCTTCGCCCAACGGCTGCTGCCAGGCGCGGCCAGCAATCATTCCGGACATGTGGGCTGCATCGAACAGCAGTTTTGCGCCGACGTCATCGGCGATGGCACGTAAGGCTGGCAGTGGATGCGGAAACAAGTTCAGACTGCCGCCTATGGTGATCAGCGTTGGCCGCACAGTGCGCGCCAGCTCACGAACCGCGTCGATGTCGACGGAATAGTTGGCTGCATCGACGGGCATCATGATCGGACGCAAGCCATACAGCCCTGCACAGCCTGCGTCATGATGTGTGACATGGCCGCCGATCGATGGCGGCGGGACCAGAATTGTGTCGCCAGGTTTCGCCGTCGCCATGAAGGCGTAGAGATTTGCCAGCGCGCCCGAGCCGACCCGGATCTCGGCATAGCGCGCGTCGAAAACCTCAGCTGCAAGTTCGGCCGCAATGACCTCGATGCGCTCGATAGCCTCGAGGCCCATCTCGTATTTGTCGCCCGGATAGCCAAGCGAGGGCCGGTGTCCCAATCCGGCCGCCAACAGGCGTTCAGCCTTGGGATTAAGGGTGTTGGTCGCCGGGTTGAGGTTGATGCAATCGCGGTCGTGGATCGCAACGTTGTCGGCCACCGCTGCGAGTAGGGCCGTCTCGACCGCATCTGCGTCCTGTCGGGCCGTTTCGGCGGCGATGCGCTGGACCAGAGCCTCGGCATGCTCGGGAACCCAGGTGCGACGAGCGAGTGTCGGCATGCGCGGCGCTTTCGTGAGGTGGGAGTCGAGCCGAGGAAGAGCGCATTGGCGCCGTCGTGGTCCGATGACGCCAATGGCAGTCGACGTTACTTGATCAAGCCTTCGGCTTTCATCGCCGACACGACGGCTGGGCGGGCACCGATGCGTTGGTGATATTTGACGACATTTGGATACGGCGCCAGATCCACGCCGGTTGGCTTGGTCCAATTCAGGGTCGTGAACAGATAGCCATCGGCGACCGAGAACGACTTGCCCATGAGGTAATCGTTTGCGGCGAAGTGCTTGTCGAGATGGGCAAGGCGGGTGGCGAGACGCTCTTTGGCGAGCTTTTTAGCATCATCGGGCATGGCCGGATTGAACAACGGCGAGAAGCCTTTGTGCACCTCTGTCGAGACGAAATTCAACCAGCTCTGCAGCTTATAGCGTTCGAGCGTGCCGTTGGCCGGGGCCAGATGTTTGTCGGGCGCTTTGTCAGCGATGTACTGGACGATGGCGGGGCCTTCAATCAGCAACGTTCCGTCGTCGAGCTCTAGCGCGGGCACGTAGCCCAAGGGGTTCTTGGTCTTGTAGTCGCTGCCGCCGTCGATGGTCTTGGTTTTGAGGTCGGCTTTGACGGCGTCGTGCTTCAATCCGGCTTCGTGCAAAGCGATGTGGGGCGACAAAGAACAGGCGCCGGGCGCGTAGTAGAGTTTCATCGGGGGGCTCCAGGTGACGCGGGCAAACTCTGCCCGGGCGCACCGATAGACCGCCGACGATCCCAAAGGCAACGCCGCTCACCGAGACGTGACCGGCCAGCGAACGAGACTCACGCGCGACGTTGCGCCATGATCTCGTCTTCAACGTCGCGCAGGCTGTCCTTGCCAAAGAACATCTCGTTGCCGACGAAGAAAGTCGGGCTGCCAAAATTGCCGCGCGCGACGGATGTCTCGGTGTTCGCCGTCAATGCGTCTTTGACGGCTTGATCCTGGATCGCCGCGAGCAGGCCAGCGCCGTCGAGGCCAGATGCCGTCAGAGCGGCACCGATAACGTCGGCATCGTCCATTTTTTTCGGCGCTTCCCACATGTGATGAAAGACGGCGTCGACATAGGCAGACAGTCGACCGTCGCGGTCAGCTGCCACGGCACCGCGCATGATCTGCACCGTATTGACCGGAAAATGCGGGTTCATGCGGAATGCTGTCAGACCGTGCTTGGCGATGAAGCGTTGGATTTCCAAGCGCTGGTACTCACCCTTGTTCTTGATGCCGGCGAACTGCGCCATCGGCGGCTTGTTGTTGGTCAGTTTGAACACGCCCCCGAGCAGTACCGGTACGTAGTCGAAGCGCACCCCCGTACGGGTTTCGATGGCAGGGATTACTTTGTGGGCGAGGTAGGCGTTCGGACTGCCGAAATCGAAGTGAAACTCGACGTTGGACTTGGTCATGTGTGCCCCGCTCGGTGATCGCTCGACGATAGTTCCCAATTCGAGAGTTATTGCACTCGAATGGGTCATCACTTTTTATGTACGATCTGGAATATGGCTGGCCAGATATTGGACATGCCGATGCGATCGTGCCACCTTCTTGGTCTCGTCAACGCGAGAACGGAGATACTGATGTCACTGATGACGCATCTCGTAGAACTGTCCGAGAAACATCGCCAGCTCGAGCGCATGATAAATGACGAGCAAGCCAAAGCGGCGTCGGACGAGGTGAAGATCAGAAAGTGGAAACACGAAAAGTTACGACTGAAAGATGCGATGTCGCGGTTGCGCACTGAAACCAGGCACTGACCGCTCGCAAAGACCCCTCACACACGTCATCATCGGCGTTTCCCTCATAGTGGGAGGGCCGATGATGCGAACACTTCCCTCAACACCTCGACCTCATTCTCACGGTCATCTCGCACTGAATGCCGCGCATTCTGATTGCCGGGCGCACCTCAATATCGAGGTGCGGCTCGTTCGATCATGCGTTCGACAAACGGTAGCGCCCGGTCGCGCGTGCGAGCTGAATACGCAAACAAGCGCTCGCGGCCCTCTTGTGTAAGTTCACGTGCACGGGCGGCCGCTGACCGAAATTGTGATTGGCGCGGGATCAACAAATCGATCGGCATGTCACGCACCGTGCGAATTAAATCTGCTTGCTGACGTTTTTCCGCCTGATCGCGAATTCGATCGGGACTGCCTGTGAACAAAACCACGGGCGTGCAAACGGTGTTGACGCGAATGCCGCCTTCGAGCCAACGGCCGTTCTGCACGCGTGTTTCTTGCGGCGTGTAGACGTTTTGACCGCTGACCGTCTTTGCCAGAATCGAACGATCGACCATCGGCACAAAGTGGCCGCCGAGATCGCGCACCAGTTTGAAGCGTTCGTTGTCGGGGTCGGGAAACTGCACGAAGAAAGCGATGCCGTCGTCGGTGGACAGCGCGACGCGTATGGCTTCGTCGACGGTCTGGCTGTTGGTCACGCGGCCGACGCGCCCAAGGCCATTGCGATCGATGCCTTGCAGCATCTTGAACGTGCCCGCGCTTCCCGACTGTTGCGGTGGCAGAAATACGCGCAGCATCGGTGCCAACGCCGAGAGTTCGCCGAATGATGTCACGTCCTTAGCTTTTGTCACGGCGAAGACACACTCTTTGAGGTCGTCCTGGCGGACGATCTCGAGCACGTTGGCCATCGAGGATTGTTGCGTTTCGAGCGTGAACACGTCGAGCTGGCCATAACCGAAATCGCGCGGACTGGTGCGGACGCGCTCCATGTTTTCTCGCGTGCCGCTGCTCGTCGCACAGGTATAGTTGGCGGCGCCCGTGTTGGCGAGTTCGCGTGCGAGAGCTGGACAGAAATCCTTGTGATAGGCGCCAGTGTCGCCAGCCGTGTTGATGCTCGACGGCCGCTGCGCCACGGCAGGCGTCATCACCACAGGTGTGATGGCCAAGCCGAACCACGGCACTAGGGCGAGCAAGCTCGGCAATGTGCGGCGTGCGGCGCCGGATCGGTTGCCTGACGGGGTCATGACGGGTCTCATCGTACAAAGGCACGTGAACGGACGTGCGACGCGATCATCGCAAGAATAGCGCCAAAGCCTCGGTGTGCGAAGATCTTGCGGTGCAAATTGGTTCACGCCACCGGTTGCGTCGGCAACGTTCGACATTTGTTCGGCGCAATTTCGGATCAGATCAAGAACTCGGCGCCATTCACGATTCGGTAACCCATTGGGTCGAAGGGTGTGGTTCTATGGCGGCGTGTGCCGGTTGGTGTCTGTGGAGTTGCGTCGATGCGTGGCAAGTCGAAGACACCTGCGGTCGATCGGATTCTCGTTGGCGATTGCCTCACGCACCTGCGCGCGCTGACAACGTCGTCGGTCGATCTCGTGTTTGCCGATCCGCCGTACAATCTGCAGCTGTCGGGTGATTTGCTGCGGCCGAACAACTCGATCGTCGATGGCGTCGATGATGCCTGGGATCAATTCGGATCGTTCGAGGCCTACGACGCGTTCACGCGTGCATGGCTCAGTGAATGCCGGCGCGTGTTGCGGCCTGACGGGGCGATCTGGGTGATCGGCTCGTATCACAACGTGTTTCGCCTCGGCGTGGCGTTGCAGGATCTCGGCTTCTGGATTCAAAACGACGTCATCTGGCGCAAGACCAATCCGATGCCGAATTTTCGCGGCAAACGTTTCACCAATGCGCACGAGACCCTGATCTGGGCATCGCGCGAAAAGTCCTCGAGCCCTACGTTTCACTACGAGGCCATGAAGGCCTTCAACGACGATTGCCAGATGCGCTCGGATTGGTTGATCCCGTTGTGCACCGGCCCGGAACGGCTCAAAGGCGGCGACGGCAAGAAGGCGCATCCAACGCAAAAGCCCGAAGCGTTGCTACAGCGCGTTCTTTTGGCGACGAGCACTGTCGGCGACGTCGTGCTCGATCCTTTTTTTGGCACCGGGACAACCGGCGCCGTCGCCCGCCGCCTCGATCGGCGGTTCATCGGCATCGAACGCGATCCGAGCTATGCCAAAGTGGCCGCCGAACGGATCGCAGCCGTGGTGCCGTGGGACGTCAGTGCACTGGAAATCCAACGCTCGAAACGATCGGAGCCACGTGTGCCATTCGGCGCCTTGATCGAGTTGCGCCTGTTGGAGCCGGGTGTGAAACTGTGGGACGAGAAGGGCCGTGTGTGGGCGGAAGTTCGCGCCGACGGAACCCTCGCATTGACGCCGAAATCGTTCACGCATCCGCAGGCACGCTTGCCAGCCGACAAGCCGGGTGCCGCCGCAGCTCGCAGTGTCAAGCAGAACCGCAGCGCCGACGAGCTGCCGCAACAGCAGGGCTCAATTCATCGGATGGGCGCGGTCGTGCAGGGGGCGGCCGCATGTAACGGCTGGACCTTCTGGCACTACGAGAACGAGGGGCATTTGAAGCCGATCGACGTTTTGCGGACGCAAGCTCGCCAGCAGCTCGGTTTGACGGCCGCCCCGTTGGCTGACGCCGCCGAGTGACGTCAGGTAACGCCAAGTGACGGGCGACGTCATCGATAGTGGATGCGCTTTTCGAGCACGCCATACTGAACCAGCGCAAGCAGGGCCAACACGGCGAGCAGGACCACCGTGATGGCGGCTGCGTAACTCGTGTCCCAGAAGCTGAAGCCGACCTGATAGATATAAAACAACAGCAGCGTGGTGGCGTTGTCGGGGCCGCCGCGCGTCAACACCATGATGTGGTCGACCATGCGAAAGGCGTTGATGACGGCGTTAATGAGCACGAACAACGTCGTCGGCATGAGCAGCGGTACTTGTACGCGTCGAAAGAAAGTCCAGCGCGAGGCCCCTTCCAGCGCTGCGGCCTCAGCCAGGTTGGGCGGGATCGCCTGCAAGGCCGCGAGGTAGAAGATCATGAAGAAGCCGGCTTCCTTCCACACCGCGACGGCCGTGACGGCTGCGAGTGCGGTGTCTTGAGAGCCGAGCCAATTGACAGGCGCAAGTCCGAAGAGGCCGCGCACCTGTTCCAAAAGGCCATAACCGGGTGTGAAGAAGAACAGCCAGATGTTGGCAACCGCGATCATCGGCAGAATGGTCGGGGTAAAGAAGGCCATGCGCACCAAGGTACGGCCTTTGATGCGGTCGTTGACCCACAGCGCCATAACCAGAGCCAGGGCGATCGACAGGGGAATGGTGCCGAGCGCGAACCACGTGTTGTTCTTGACGGCCTGCCAGAACACGGGATCGGCGAGCATGGCCTCGAAGTTGTCGAGGCCGACGTAGCGTGAGGGACGCCGTGCCTTCGGCGTCGAGAAAAAACTGTCGTAGACGGTCGCGACGGCCGGCCAGTGCGTGAACAGCGCCAGCAGCGCCATCGCCGGCAGAACCAGAAGCCAGCCGTGGATTGCCGCCGTGCGCGAGGTCATGAGATCTCAGCCCTTGCGAAGCGGCTTCAAGATGCGCTCGGCTTCGGCTTGCGCGTCTTTCAAAGCCACGTCGGCCGTCTTGGTGCCGGTCAGGGCCGCTTGCAGACCGTCATTGAGCGCCTTGGTGACGCGCTGGTTTTCGCGGGTCGACAACTCGGCGACCGCATGCGGCAGCTGGTCACGTGCGACGAGCGCTGCTGGGAAATCGGCCGCATACTTTTTCAGCGCGTCGGTGTCGTAGCTGTCGCGGCGCACAGCGACATAGCCCGTCTCGGCTGACCATTGCGCGGCGCGCTCCGCACTCGTGATCCACTTGGCGAATTTGAAGGCTGCTTCCTGTTGTGGGCGCGGCGCCTTCGAAGAAATGTAGAAGTTGCCGCCTCCGGTTGGACTGCCGAGACGTTTGCCGGCCGGCAACATGGCGACGCCGAAAGGGAATTTGGCATTGCTGCGCACGTTGGTCAGGTTGCCGGTGGTGGTCCACATCATGGCGCATTTCTTTTCAAAGAAGTCTTTGGGCGTGGTGCCCCATTCGACGATGCCGGGGGCGTGGACCTTTCTGGTCCTGGCGAGATCGATCCAATAGCCGAGTGCTTCGACGACACCTGGGGCGTCGAATGCCGTTTGATCGCCAGCCTGGTTCGCGAGCACCGCGCCGGCCTGCACGGCAAGGCCCTGGAACAACCAATACGGAAAGCCGGACGACGGAATTTGAATGCCCCACTGCGAGGCGTTACCCGCCGCGTCACGCTTGGTGAGCTTTTCAGCGAAAGCTGCCTGCTCGGCCCATGTCGTCGGCGCCTTGTCCGGATCGAGGCCGGCTTCCTTGAAATGGTCGGCGTTGACATAGAGCAGCGGCGTCGAGTTGTGGAACGGCACGCCGTAGACGCCACGGTCGATCACGGCATTGCCGTGCAGCGCCTTGAAGAACTGGCCCATGAAGGCGTCGTTGGTCTTGCCGTCGGCCTTGATCAGGTCGTCGAGCTTCTGGATCTCGCCCTCGATCTTGAGGTCGAGCAGGAAGTTCGCCGACATGATCACGGCGGCCGGCGGCTTGCCGGCCTTCATCGCGGCGCGCGTCTTGATCAGCGTCTCGTCATAGG
>JANOAW010000879.1:0-5216 GCA_031411355.1 Hyphomicrobiaceae bacterium
TCGGAGCGGGCGAGGATGACGGCGTTTTCGGGGGTGCCGAGCATCGGGTCGGCGCGGTCGAGTTCGAAGCCCGCGGCGCCGTGGCCCGATAAGCCAAAGTTGCCGATGATGTCACCTTTCAGGCCCTCGAGGATCCACGCAGCACGTGACGTGCGGGCATCCACTTTGACGCGGTAGTATGAACCGATGAAATTGCCTTGGGCCGTGAAGCCAACGCCCGCGATCTTTTGTGGCGGTCGTCCGTTGCGCCGCCACAACCCGCCATACTCGCCGTCAAAGGCGTTGTAATATTCGCCGGTCTCGGCGGCCCAGGCGCGAATGCCGCCTTCGCCGCGGCGAATTTCGACGACGCCGGTCTTTTCGTGATCGAGCGCGATCTTCCAGTAAAATCCGTTGCCACCGAGATAGAGCAAGCGGCCGCCGCCGTCGCGATAACTCTCGACGGCATCGAGCATGGCGGGCGTATGATATTCGGGATGCGTGCCGGTCAAGACGGCCGTGTACGGTTTCAACACTGACGCCCCCTCGGCGTCGAGTTCGACGTCGGTGACGATGTCGTAGGCGTAGCCTTTGGCGTCGAGCCAGGCACACAGGTGCAGATCGGCTGGATAATGGCGCAGGCCCGAGCCGCGAATCGCCTCGTTGGGATAGGTGATGAAGCCGATGCGCAGGTTCAGCATCGGGCGACGCCAGCTGGCATAGGCTATGCCGGAGCCGTCGGTGTGGAAATTGTACGTCGACAGCCCATACCCGACGTGAGCGCCGGGGTTGTGGGGATATGCCTTCCAGGTCGTTGCTTGCGACTGCCATTCGTTGGCCCACGCCGGATTGGTCAGCCATTCCGGCCGGGCGAAATTGCCGTAGATCGTGTACGTATAGGTCGAGACGAGCACGGCGATTTTGGCCGTCGGCTTGCCGAGCGGTGGCACGACGAAGAACGGCAGGTTTTCGGTCTCGCCATCAGCGCTCGCGATCAGGGCATAATTGCCGCTCGGCAGGTCGGCTGGCACCGTCCAGCTGAACGCAACCGGCCAGTCGCAATCGTCGATATCGTCGTCATGGAAATGGATCGCGGCATACTGTTCGGGGGCATGGCGCCAGCACATTTCGCGTCCCGTCCAACTCGCGCCGGTCATGGCGCGGGTGGGGCGCTGCACGAACACGCCGTGCAGGCCGTTTGGTCCGACATCGATCATGCGCGACGTCGTCATGTCCTTGCTGAAATCCCAGCAGGCGACGAGGCCGTCGACATTCGCCCCCATGGCCGCGCGCAGTACTTCGGCTGCCGGAAGGGCGCGGGAAAAAATCATGGGACGCTCGAGCTTGCCATTGAAGCTGGCGTGCGCTCCGGCGGCGACGGCCACGTCGCCGCGCGCCGGATTGGCGATGGGATCGTCGAGGATTTCCGACGTGATCCCGGCTGCCGCAGCGCCGAGCGGCAGCGTGCCGACGGTGGCTTTGCGGCTCACCGCATCGTAGGCGAGCCAGACACGCACCCACTGTCGTTCGACGAGGCGCGCAGAACCGGTCACGAAGGCCAGCCGATTGGCTGCCTGCCCGAGCGTCGCCGTCAGTCGTCCATCCGTATCGATCGCGAGCAGCACGCCGGTCGTCGCATTCGGATCGAGCCACGCGATGATCGGCTGGTCCGTCTGCCCGATGCGCGTCGGCCAGATGGTCGCGATGACCGTGAAGCTGCCGAGACCGGTCAGGTGAGATCCGAGATCACAACGCCCGTATGATCCTAGTCGCACGGGGTGCGCTGCGACCGTGGCGGCAGCCAACCGGGCCACGTGTTCGGTGCGAATACCCGGGCCCTTCGGATTGGCGTCGGCCGAGCGCACGCGCACAACGTCGGCTGCAACAGTGGCCCCGGTCGTATTCGACATGTGGAATGCGATCGTCTCGCCCGGTCGGAGTGACAGGCGATCGGAATATCCGGCGAGCGGCATCATGAGCGCGGTCCCTGAAGGTGTCGATCGACGGCACCGTTGCCGCGACCGCCGGCGGTCGTCAACGCAGGCTGCGCTTCACACGGCCGGTTTGGATTGCGGCCAGCTGCCCGTCGGAACGACGCCCTGAGGTTCGTAGGCGGCACGCGGCCACGAAATCGAGACGATGGCACCGGTCGCGGGTTTCGGCCTGTTGTCGAGGGTCAACGTGGCACCGGAGCGCTCGAGCAGCGTCTTGGCGATGAAGAAGCCGAGGCCGAGTCCGGATGCCTCGCCGTCGGCCTTTGAAGCCCGTGAGCGTGACGGGCGCGTCGTGACGTAGGGGTCACCGATGGAATCGATCAGGTCGGTCGGGAATCCGGGGCCGTCGTCGACGATGCTGACAGTCACCGTTTCGGCCGACCAACGCGCTGTGAGGCGCACTTCGGTCGCGGCGAAATCGACGGCATTTTCCAACAGGTTGCCGACCCCGTAGATGACCCCCGGCCGTCGTTCGCCGACAGGTTCGAGGCGCCCGTCACCGGTCGCGCCTTCGGCTGGGCCGATGTCGTGGGTGACCTTGGACCTGTAGGCGTTGTAGGGGCCGGAGGCCTCCTCGATCAGTTGCGTGACGGTCAACATCGAATGCAGCGGATCGCCTTCGCCGGGCGAGCGGGTCAGTTTCTGCAAGATTTCGCGACAGCGGATCGCCTGCGACTGCAGTAGCGCCAGATCTTCGGCGAGGGCTGAATTGGCCATCACCTCGGGGCCGAGATCGCGTGATAGTTCTTTGGCGACGAGCGTGATGGTCGCAAGCGGCGTGCCGAGTTCGTGCGCGGCTGCGGCGGCTAAGCCGTCGAGGGCATGCAGTTTCTGTTCGCGCGCGAGAATCTGCTCGGTGGCAGCCAGCGCCGCCGACATCAGGCGCGATTCCTTGGTCAATCGCCACGCATAGAGCGCCTGGAACGCCATGCCGGCAAAGATCGCGGACATGACACCGAGTTTATAGAGTTGGGGTATCTTGAAGGTTTCACCGGCCGGCCACGGCAATGGCAGGCTGAACGAGACGAGCGCCACAGTGAGCACGGCCGTCAACACGCCGAGCAGGATCGTGTTGCGGGGCGGCAAGGTCGCGGCCGCCACGGTCACCGGTGCGATGATCAACGGTATGAACGGATTTTCGATCCCGCCCGTCAGATACAGGAGCCCGCCGAGTTGCATGACGTCGTAGGCAAGCAAGGCCGTGCCGAGACGGATCGACAGGCGGTGACGCACGGCATATTTCAGGCGCAGCAGCACGTTGACCCATGCCGACACCGCCACCAGCGCGAGGGTCGGTCCGATCGGCATCGGACATTGCAGGACGAGCGATACGAACGCGATCGCGCCCAATTGTCCGCCGACTGCGAACCAGCGCAGGCGGAGCGAGGTCTGCAGCCGCAAGCGACTGTCGTCCGACGCCGGATTGTCGCGTTCGCCGATGCGCATCGAGCCGATCCTCACGCCACGTGTGTGCGCGGCGCAGGCGGCATGCGGACCGCAATGCCGGCCCGTGCCATGTGCGCCTTCGCCTCGGCGATGCTGTAGGTGCCGAAGTGGAAAATCGACGCGGCCAGCACCGCGCTGGCGTGCCCGTCGCGGACGCCCTCGACCAGATGCTCGAGTGTGCCGACACCGCCCGATGCGATCACGGGTACCGGCACGGCGTCGGCGACGGCGCGAGTCAAGGGAATGTTGAACCCGGCCTTGGTGCCGTCGCGATCCATCGACGTCAGCAGAATTTCGCCGGCACCGAGCGACACGACCTCGATGGCGAACTCGACGGCGTCGATGCCGGTCGGGTTGCGCCCGCCGTGCGTGAAGATCTCCCACTGGCTCCGGTTGTCGCCGCCGGGCGCCCGTGTCAGGCGCTGCTTCGCGTCGATGGCGACGACGATGCACTGGGAGCCGAATTTTTCCGAGGCCTCGCGCACGAAGCGGCGATTGGTGACGGCCGAGGTGTTGATCGACACCTTGTCAGCGCCAGCATTGAGCAGCCGTCGGATGTCTTCGATCGTGCGCACGCCGCCACCAACGGTCAATGGCATGAAGCAGCGCGCAGCCGTGCGTTCGACAATATCGAAAATGGTCTCGCGATCATCCGACGACGCTGTGATGTCGAGGAATGTCAACTCGTCGGCACCGGCCGCGTCATAGGCCGCCGCCGCCTCGACGGGGTCGCCGGCATCGACCAGGCCTTCGAAGTTGACGCCTTTGACGACGCGGCCGTCCTTGACGTCCAAACAGGGGATGATGCGGGTCTTGAGCATATCTCGAAAAGGCGGAATGGCGCCGCCAAGTCAAGGGAGGATCGGTTGGTCGTCAGGGCTCAGATGGTGCCGAAACCGAGGTTGGCGCGAAATCGGGTCTTGACTGCGGCGCCGTCGCGGGAGGGTAGCGCGCGGGGCGGATTGTCGGCCGAAATTTTGAGCGTTGCGAATGACAGGTCGGCGCGCAGATGGGCGCGTGCGCGCAGGTCGTCGACGCCGGCCATATCGGTGATGCGGCGCGTCCAGGGCCACGTGAAAGCGGCTGCGACCGCATCGAGTTCGATACCGCGGCCGGTATGGCTCAACTGCATGCCGGTCTCGCCGTAGTGCCCATTGTCGAGCACCGCGATGGTGAGGTTTTTCGGCCTTTTCAGCGCCACGGTTGCGAGCGAGCCGATACCCATGAGCATTTCGCCGTCGCCGGTCACGACCAGCACCGGCCGCTCGGGCCGCGCCATGGCCAAGCCGAAACCGACTGTGACGGCACTGCCCATGGCGGCCCAGAGGTAGCAATTGGCGGGATGATCGCCGGCCGCGAAAACATCGTAAGAGGGCGATCCGAGACCGGTGACGACGAGGAGATCACGTCGGTCGGCAAGCAGTGCCGCGACTGCGGCGCGACGTTCGAGAAGGGCGGATTGCGTGCTCATTTGACCCATTCCTTCGCGCCGATCATGCGTTGGCCGAGCAACACCGCGCAGGCGTGATCACCGTCGAATGCCATGGTCGCTGCGCCGCGCAGCAGCGGCTCGACGTCATCGGGCGTATCTGCGCGCCACGTCAGCACCCCCATCAGTTTCAGCGACGCCTCGGTCGCCTGTCCCATCGGATTCTGCCACGGGTTGAACTCGTTCCATTCGCCCCGCATCGTGATGACCATCAACAGTGGAAACCGCGTCATGGTCTGGAGGGCCAGCGTGTTGATGCAATTGCCGACACCGCTCGACTGCATCAACAGCGCGCCGCGTTCGCCGCC
>JANOAW010000880.1:0-4157 GCA_031411355.1 Hyphomicrobiaceae bacterium
ATCACGTGTGATTGGAAGCGAAAGCGATGATATCCGGCTTTGAGATCATCTGCGGATGGTCCCATGCGCGGAAAATCCGCCAATAGGCCGAACGTCCGCTCAAAGCCCGCGAAATAAGCGTCAGCCTGATATAGACCAAACTGCGCTTGTGTGAACGTGTAGATTTCATCGAGTTGTAGCTCCGCGCGCCGCGTCGGGCGAAACTCAGCCATGACGAACCTTTGCCGCGCGCTGCTGCGCCCGCAAACGTATATCGGCCATGGTCACCGTGCTTTCGATTTCGGTGTCTGGGTGCTGCAGTGATAGCTGCATGCGCCGGAGCTGTTCATCACGCGGCAAGGCTTGCCACTCCGCGATCTCCCGGTCGGAGGGCGTCGCCGACGGCATGACAGCACTGTATTTCGGTTCATCGATCATGAGCTGAGCCTACTTGATGTCCACACTTCGAACAACTTGCTCTTCAACTTCCCGGACATTCAATGTCTAAGCGACGGTCCAGATCTACCAAACAGCGTGCTAGGCTTGTCGCTTCCGGCGGAATATTTTCTCATCTACGCAGCAAAGCGTCTTGTCTCACCCTCCCAGATACGCCGCCACCACATCCGGATGGCTCTGCACTTCCTTGGGCGTGCCTGATGCCATGACCTTTCCGTAATTGAGCGCCAGCACGCGATCCGAGACGCGATTGACGAGCGTCATGTCGTGCTCGACCATCAACACCGTGACGCCCAAGTCGTTTTTGATGTCACGGATCCAAAAGCTCATATCCGTCGTCTCTTCGACGTTCAAACCTGACGACGGTTCATCGAGCAGGATCAGTTTCGGCTTCGAACACAGCGCGCGCGCCACCTCCGTCACCTTGCGCACACCGTACGGCAAGCCCGCGATCAGTTTGTCGCGATACGCCTGCAGATCGAGAAACTCGATCACTTCTTCACACAGGCGACGATGTTCCCGCTCGGCGCGTTTGACATTGGGCAGGAACAAAATCTCTTGCCAGAGCTGCGTTTTGGAGTGGCAGTGCCGACCGACGAGCAGATTTTGCAGCAGACTGGCATTCTCGAACAACTCGATGTTCTGAAATGTCCGCGCGATGCCCATGGCCGCGATCTTGTGCGGCGGCACTCGGGTGATGTCGTTGCCCTCGAAGATCAGTCGCCCTGACGTCGGTTCGTAAAGCCTCGAAATGAGGTTGAAGATCGATGTCTTGCCGGCGCCATTCGGCCCGATGATGGTGAAAATCTCGCCTTTTCTGACCTCGAACGAGACATTGTCGACGGCTTTCAGTCCGCCGAACTGTAGGGAAATGCCGTCGATCTTGAAAAACGGCGGCGCTGGCGGCGCACCTGGGTGCGGCGAGAGGGCGGGCGCCATCGTGGTTGGAGCGTTGGTCACCGGTTCCGCTCCGTCTTGACGTAGGTCTTCTGGCGCTTGAAAGTTGCCTTCTTGTACATCGGGAACAGCTGGAAATAGAGTTTGATCTTCAGCCATCGGCCGTAGAGGCCATACGGTTCGAAGATGATGAAGAGCACGATGATCAGGCCGTAGATCGCACCTTTCAGCCCTGCGGCCGATCCGATGGCGGCGACCGTTTCCTTGATCTTACTCGTGGTCTGAGCCCCCGCGCCGAAAGTGCTGGCAATCCCGCTGAAAACCCCCGGCAGATCGTCTTTCAAGGTCGTCAGCATGGGGTCGACCATGACAATGAACATGGCGCCGAGAACCGCGCCATGCAGACCGATGGCACCACCGATGATGATCACCATGATGAATTCGATCGACAGCAGTAGCGTGAACATCTCGGGACTGATGAAACTCATCTTGTGGGCATACAGGGCGCCCGCGAGCCCCGTGATGGCAGCCGACACCGCGAAGGCCTTCACTTTGTAAGCCGACAGGTTGATGCCCATGCTCTTTGCCGCCGTCTCGCTGTCACGAATGGCAATGAAGGCGCGACCGGTCGGTGACCGCATCAGGTTGAGGGCGCCGATCATGACGACCACCAGAATGCCGAGACACAGGTAATAGAAGCCGTTGCTGTTTCGTGACAGATCGAGCCCGAAAAAGCTCAGCGTCTTGATCTTCATGCCCTCGTTGCCGTGCGTGACACTCTGCCAGCGGGCCAGGATTTCCTCGACGATGAAGGCAAACGAGATGGTCGCGATCAGCAGATAGATTCCGTGGAGACGCAGCGCTGGAAATCCAACGATGGCGCCGATGATCCCCGTCAGCACCCCTGCGATGAGAAAGTACTGCCAGAAAACGAAGCCCTTCGATTGCAGATAGCCTGCCGTATAAGCACCGATGGCGAGGAAGGCTGCATGCCCGAGCGAGCCTTGGCCGGTGAACCCCGTCAGGATCATCAAGGCGACGCCGACGATGGCGTAGATGAACACGAACACCAGCTGGCTCTGGAAGTAGCTCGAGATGAACAACGGCGCAGCGATCATGAACGCCAGCAAGGCCGCGTACGTCCACCAATGGCCGGCATGTTGAAACAGCCGAATGTCCTGATCGTAGTTGGTTTTGAACAGAAAGCGCATAGGTGGCCCTCACACTTTCTTTTTGCCGAGTGCGCCGAACAGGCCCTCGGGCTTGAGTAACAGCATGATCAGCAGCACGAGGTAGGGCGCGACGTCCTTCCAGCCCTGCGCCAGGTAAAAACCCGCGAGCACTTCGATCACGCCGATGATCAGACCGCCGACCAGCGCCCCGGGTATCGAGCCGAAACCACCGAGCACCGCAGCCGGAAAGGCTTTCAGACCAAGCCCCAATCCGACGTTGGAGTTGATGAACGTGATCGGCGCCAGCAGAACGCCCGCGCAGCACGCGACCATGGCCGAAATGGCCCAGATCAACGACACCACCCGCTTCACAGGGATGCCCATGTAATAAGCGGCGAGCATATTTTCAGACGTCGCCCGCATAGCGGTGCCAAGACGCGTTTTGTTGAAGAACACGTAGAGGATGGCGATCAGGATCACCGTCGCAACGATAACCGACAATTTGTCGTGCGCGAGAACGAGGTTGCCGATCCGCAGCACGCCCGAGGAGAACGGTGTCTCGATGCGCAGATCGTCGGTGCCCCAGATCATGCCGGCGAGCGAGCGTAGGAGAAATCCAAGCCCGATGGTGGCCATGACAATGGCGAATTGCGGGAAACCGAGAATTGGCCGCACGACCACACGCTCGATCACCATGCCGACCAAGCCGAGACTGAGCACACTCAATGCGAAGCCGGCCCAATAATTGAAACCGAGCAACGAGATGTAGGTGTACGCAAAAAACCCGCCGAGCATCATCAATTCGCCCTGAGCGAAATTGACGACCTCCGTGGCTTTATAAATCAGCACGAATCCGAGTGCTATCAGCCCATACACGCAGCCGAGCGCCAGCCCGCTGACGAGCTGCTGTGTAAAATCCAGCATACACCCTCCCGTAGGCGACAGATTGCCGGCTGATCACCGGCGGCGGCTCTTGCGGCCGCACGCATCTTCGCTACCGACTGTTGAAGCAAGGACGCATACGGGTGTCAATTGAACGCTCGTCCGCCTGTGTCGAAAAAGTTCCGCCGCAACCTGTGCGCCACGTGACACGGCGTCCTGTTTATCAATTTGAGTACGGTGACTTTCTTTTGCCTTGCGCGCAGATAGTGTATGGACCGCTAGTTTTTCGAGCGTTCGAGCCGCGCACGCGGTATCTGTCGAGGGGTTGATCGATGTCTGAGCCCCCTGGGGTGCCATGGATGCCTGACATGCTGCGTCGTTGCTTGCTCACGAGTGCTATGGCGCTGGCGACGGCCTCCAGCGCGCATGCGTTTCGCATTGAACTCAAAGACGTCGCGCCGGATCGCATCGAACGTCAACGCGCGGCCGCCATGGGGCAGATGCCGCTCCCCGGCACGCCGAACGCCGCACAATTCGATCAGCGCTTGAAGAACCACGGTTTTTCCGTCGGCAGCGGCATGTTCGTCCGGGTCTTCAAAGCGGAGAGCGAACTCGAGATCTGGCTGCAGAAAGGCGATCGCTTCGAGTTGTTCGCCACCTACCCCATCTGTCATTGGTCGGGTACTCTCGGCCCCAAGGTGACCGAAGGTGACAAGCAGTCTCCGGAGGGTGTCTACACCGTCTCCCAACGCCAGTTGCACATGATTGGGC
>JANOAW010000881.1:0-10448 GCA_031411355.1 Hyphomicrobiaceae bacterium
AAGCGACGGTGCTGGCCCACTGCCGATCGCATCTGGCGAGCTACAAGACGCCGAAACGCGTGCTATTTCTCGACGCGCTGCCCAAAAACCCGAGCGGCAAGGTGATGAAGCGTGATCTACGCACACGCTTCGCTTGAAGGCGCCTGACCTGATCCTGACCTCCCCGCGCTTGTCTCACCGCGCTTGACCTGAGTGTGCGAGCCGGTATGGCCCCGAGCGACGCCCGTGGCGACGCTTGCGACCGAAACGAGACCATGCCCCGCTATCGCCTGCTCATCGAATATGACGGCACGCCATTCGTCGGCTGGCAGATCCAGGCCGACGGTCGATCTGTGCAGGGCACCGTGCGTGAGGCGGTATTCAAGCTCACCGGCGAATATGTCGAGGTACGCGGTGCCGGTCGCACCGATGCGGGCGTGCATGCGACCGGTCAGGTCGCGCACATCACGATCGCGAAGAGCTATCCCGTCCATGTCGTGCGCGATGCCTTGAATTATCATGTCCGCCCCGCGCCGATTGCGGTGCGCGACGTCGAGGTCGTGCCGGACACCTTCGACGCGCGCTTTACGGCCTTGCGACGCCATTATCTCTATCGCATCTCCAATCGACGCTCACCGCCGGCGCTGGACAAGAATCGCGTCTGGTGGATCGCCAGACCGATCGACGCCGAGGCGATGCGGGATGCCACCGACGTGCTCATCGGGCATCACGATTTCACGACCTTCCGGTCGTCGTCGTGTCAGGCCAGATCGCCGCTCAAGTCCCTCGACACGTTCGCTGTCTCGATTTTACCCGACGGCGAAATCCACATCACCGCATCGGCGCGCTCGTTCATGCACAACCAGGTCCGATCCATGGTCGGCAGTTTGAAGCTGGTCGGCGAGGGGCGATGGACACGCGACGATCTGCGAGCCGCCCTCGACGCCAAGGATCGCGCGCGCTGTGGACCTGTCGCGCCTGCGTGCGGCCTGTATTTCGTGGCCGTCGACTATCCACAGCCGTTCGTCGGCACCGAAAGTGCGCAGCCTGCATTGTCAGGCGCGCGGGGTTCAGTCTAGCGTCCGCCGATCGCATCAAGGAACATGGCCATGACCTCGGGTATCGTCGCCTTCGGCGCCTACATTCCGCGCCGTCGTCTCGCGCGCAAGGCGATTGCCGAGACACACGGCTGGTTCGCACCAGGTCTCGCCGGCATCGCCAAGGGCGAGCGCGCCATGGCCAACTGGGACGAAGACGCCGTCACGATGGCGGTCGAGGCCGCCCGCGATGCGCTGGTCGGCCGTGACCGCAAGGCACTCGCCAGCCTGCGCTTTGCCTCCACCACCGGTCCGTTCATCGACAGGCTGCATGCGGGCCTTGTCGCCGACGCGCTCGATATCGGCGGCGATCTGCATACAGTCGATGTCTCGACGACCATGCGGGCCGGCACGAGCGCGCTGATCGACGGGCTCATGACCAGCGGCGAGACGATCGTCGTCGCCTCGGAAAATCGGCGCACCAAAGCCGCGAGCCCCTTGGAGATGGCGACCGGTGACGGCGCAGCCGCGATCGTGACCGGCACCGAGGGCGTGCTCGCCAAATTGATCGGCAAGGCGTCGGCGAGTACCGATTTCGTCGATCATTTCCGGTCCATGGACAATACCTTCGATTACAGCTGGGAAGAGCGCTGGGTACGCGACGCTGGCTATATGCAGATCGTGCCGCCAGTGATCGCCAAATGTCTGGCGGCAGCCAACGTCAAACCAGCGGATGTGACGACGTTCTGTCTGCCCTCGACGATCGGTAAGATTGCGCAGGCCGTGGCAAAAGCCGCAAAATTGCCCGATGCCAGCGTCGCGGACACGATGGCGGCCGCATGTGGCGACACGGGAGTGGCCCATGCGCTTGTCATGCTGGTCGCGGCGCTCGAAAAATCGAAGCCGGGCGACAAGATCCTGGTCGTCGGTTTCGGGCAAGGCGCCGACGCGTTGTTGTTTGAGGTCACGAGCGAGATCACCAAGCGCCAGCCATCGCTCGGCGTCGCCGGTCATCTCTCACGGCGCAAAGCCGAGACCAGCTACGGGCGGTTTCTCGCCTTTAACGATCTGATCGAGCTGGAGCGCGGCATGCGTTCGGAGACCGACAAAGCGACGGCGTTGTCGTCGCTGTGGCGCAATCGCAAGGCGGTCACCAGTTTTATCGGCGGCAAATGCTCCAAGTGCGGCACGATGCAGTTTCCCAAGAGCAACGTGTGCGTCAATCCGAACTGCAATGCCTTCCATACCCAGGAGCCGCAGCCGTTCGCCGAAACCCAGGGGCGCATTCTGTCGTTCACGTCGGATCGCCTGACCTATTCGCCCGACCCGCCCGCAATGTACGGCATGATTCAGTTCGCCGAGGGCGGCCGGTGCATGATGGATTTTACCGACATGGACGAGGCCGACCTCTCGGTCGACAAGGCCATGAAAATGGTCTTCCGCGTCAAGGACGTCGACAGGAATCGCGGCTTCCGTCGCTACTTCTGGAAGGCGACACCGGTATAGTCGTCGAGTAGCCGACACCCGCCGGACAGCCATGCCGGCGCCACCATTGCGAACCGACGGCGGATCATGGCACGCACGGCTCGATCTTGTGCGCGATCGCAGTGTGTCGGTAGAGGCTGAACGACTTGACCCCCTTCTGGACACGCGTGAGCGGGCTCGCCGTCGATGCGTTGCGCGGCGGCGGCGACCATGCGCCGAACAATGTGCTCGGCATCGTCGCCATGTTGGCGGCGACCGCAGCTTTCGTCGCCGGCGACGCCATCATGAAGATCATGGGCACGCGCCTGCCCACCGGCGAGACCATGTTCATTCGCGGCATCATCGGCACGGTCCTGGTCTGGACGGTCTTGTGGCGGCTCGGCATGCTCGGTGAGGTGCGGCGGCATCTCGATCGGATGATCGGCTGGCGGACGGCGGCCGAAGTCGGCGCATCCTGCAGTTTCCAGTCGGGGCTGACACGCTTGCCGTTCGCCGACGTCGGCGCCATCGGCCAGATCAACCCGCTGGTCGTCACAGCCGCAGCGGCGTTTTTTCTCGGCGAGCGGGTGGGCTGGCGGCGCTGGACGGCAACGGCGGTCGGGCTGGTCGGCGCTCTGTTGATCATCCGCCCCGGTGGCTCGACCTTCCAATGGGCGAGCCTGCTCATCCTTGGCGCGGTGTTCTTCTCGGTCTCGCGCGACATGATCACGCGCAAGATGGAGCCGGGGTTCTCGCCGCTCGTGCTGGCCGCGATCTCGGCCATGGCAATCGGCCTCTCCAGCCTGCTGTTCCTCCCATTTGAGCAGTGGCTCTGGCCGGCGCCACTCGATATCGTCTGGTTGGCGTTTCCGGCCGTGCTGATGATGACGGGTCAAACGCTCGTGGTCATCTCCATTCGCGCAGGCGAAGTGTCGGCGGTGGTGCCGTTTCGCTATGCGGCGATGCTGTGGTCACTCACCTACAGTTTCTTGATCTGGCGCGAAGTACCCGATGCGACGACGCTGCTCGGCATCGGCATCGTGTGCAGCGCGGGGCTCTATACCTTCCATCGCGAGCAGGTGCGGCGGCGCGAGGCGGCCATGCGCACGGTTGGGCGCGGCGAGGCGAAAGACACAGGGTCAACGATGGAGCCACGGTCGCCCATGAACGATCACATGAGAAGCGTCGCGGCTCGGCTGACGCCTCATCTCGTTGATGCGTCGAGACGCACCACGCGCCGGTTTTGGACCGCGCGACCGCGAATGCTCGCCCTGCACGAGACCGCGTCGGCGTTCCGCATCAGCGAGAGCCTGATCGGCATCGCCGCCATGACCGCATCGATGGCGTGCTTCAATGCCGGCGATACCATTTTCAAACTGATGGGGTCGACGATGCCGGTCGGCGAAATGTTGTTCATCCGCGGCATCGCAGCCAGTCTGGCGATGCTGGCATTCTGTGCCTACACGCGGGTTCTGCACATGACGCCGCGCCTGTTGACGCCGCTGGTCGGGGTCCGCGTGGCGATGGAATCGATTTGTTCCGTGCTGTTTTTCGTCGGCTTGATGCGGCTCGATTTTGCCGACGCCGCGGCCATAGGTCAGTTCACGCCGTTGATGGTCATGGCGGGCGCCGCAGTGTGTCTCGGCGAGGCCGTCGGATGGCGACGCTGGTCGTCGGCCGGGATCGGATTAATCGGCGTTCTGCTGATCATCAAGCCGGGCACGGGCGCGTTTCAGCCGATGGCATTGGTCGTGCTGGCATCGATGGCCTGCGTCGCCGCCCGCGATCTCGTCACCCGCCTTGTGCCGCGCGATCTACCGACCTCGCTGCTGACTGCGGCATCGGCCGTTGCGGGCATGGCCATCGGCCTCGTCATGGTGCCGTTCGAGTCTGCCTGGTTGATGCCGAGCCTGATGCAGGTGGTCATCATGACCATCTGCGCCGCGACCGTGCTCGGGGGCTATGTGTTCATCATCATCGCGATGCGCCACGGACCGACCGCCGTGACGTCGCCGTTCCGGTACAGCTATATGCTGTTTGCGGTGCTTTCGAGCTTGATCGTCTTTCGCGAGCGGCCCGACCTGTGGAGCTGGTGCGGCATCGGCCTGATCACCGCCTCGGGCCTCTATATGCTGCATCGCGAGCGCGTGGTCGCGCGGCGCGGCCCGCCATGACCGGGATCATGACGAGCGCGCTGCCCGACGCGAAGGCGTCGTAACTTCGTGACGCGAAGGCGTCGTAACTTCGTGACGCGAAGGCGTCGTTATTTCGTGACGCGGCAACCGTGATGGCACGTGTCGTGGTCATGGCCACGACCCCAAGACGGCTGATAGCGGTATTTCGGGCCGCTGTAATGGTAGCGATACCGATAGCGCATCTGCTCGGCCGGCACCCAGTAGTGTGAACCGGAATAGGGGTAATAGCCCACGCGCGCATAGCGATATTTATAGGGATCGCCGTGCTTGTAGACATGCACGTAGTGCGGACGATAAACCCGGTGGACGATCACCTCCGGACGCTCGGGCGCCCGGCTCGGATCGAAATCGAAGGCCTCGGCGGGAGCCACGGAGGCTACGGCGCTGAGAAGTGTCAGGCCAGCGGCCATGACGATGTTGGACAGTCGCATGCACTCAACTCCAATCGACGCAACGAAAACCTGAGCGCCAATCTACGCCGACATGGCTAAACATTCGCTAATGACAGGCATGCCGCACACGCGTGTTCAATCACGGATATCGACCGAACCCACCTGCCCGGCTTTGACCTCGATCGAGCGCTCGATGCGTTTGTCGCGGATATCGAGGCGCACGATGTAGCGGCCGGCCTGCAGGACGGCACGCGGTGACGTCTGCACGGTGCTCCAGAGCGGATGGCCGGTCAGGTCGAGAATTTCCCACAAATGCTCACCAGATGCGCCGGGCGGTCCGTTGAAGCGGATTGCGGCGGCCTGTTGCTCGATGGCGACGGCTGTGGCCTGCCCCGGTGCCAAGGTAACTTCGCGGGCGGCGCGCGCATTGACCAAACCGTGTCGCGCCTCGATGCGATAGCGCCCGGCCGGCAGATCCACCTCCGCAGTCTGACGGTTGGCGGCAAAGACTTCGGGTGGCACGACATCCAGTCGTTCGATCCTGTAGGCGACCGGCTCGTCCGCCGGTGGCTGCGCCGTGCCCGCAAAGCGCGACGTCAACGTGACGCGGGCGCCGGCGAGTGTCATCGTCCGCTTGATCGTCTCGCCACCTTGAACCGAGACGCGATCCCGCACTTCGACGGCCCCTTGCCGAGCCACGAGCGCGTAGGTTCCGGCCGGCAGCACGAGATCCGGCGCCGACGACGAGGAGCGGGTAATCTCACGTCGACCACGCGGCGCGTCGGGATCGTCTTCGTAGGCGACGACAATGGCCGGCTGCCGCGACGTGGCCGAGGTTCCCGAGATGGTCACCTGAACTCGCCCGAATGGCCAGGGCGCGCCGAGTTCGAGGGTGGTGCCAGAGGCGATATCGACAGCGCGCTCGATTCGGGCTGCACCATCGCCGATACGAAACAGCCACTTGCCGGCGGGCACTGCCACACCGGTCGCCAGATCGCCGACCGAAAAGATGCCAAAGGGACGGCCGGCCTTGCCGTCGGCGGTCGCGGCGTGAATCTGCAGCACGGTCGTCATTGGCGCATCGCCCGGAACGGTCGCACGGACCAGGCCTGCATCGAGCGCCACGTCGAGCGCGGTCACGCCTTGCGCCGCGACCGTGAGCTTGCTCGGTGCCGGAGTCAGGGCGCCGTCGCGCACCTCGACGGAGTAGGTGCCGGCGGGAAGTGGCACGATGAGATCCTGTCCGACCCCGACATAGGCCGGTCGATCGGTCGCAGCCGAGGTCGCGGATCGAACCGTCCACTGTACAGCGCGCGCTGATGGCGGTTGGCCAGCCGTGAGCACAGTCGCAAGCCGCGCGCCCGGGCGACCATCCGGCCGCAAGGCTGGGCGGGCACCCGCCACCGGCTGCGCCACGACCGTCGGCACGGAAGCGGCACTGACCGATGCAGCCGGTCGCACAGCCGGCACGGGAGGCGGCGGAACCTTGACGGAGCCCGACGCCACCGCACCGAGGACGTCATCGAGGCCCGCCACAGCCGTCGCCGCACTCTGTGCATCGACCAAACGTCCGCCGGTCGGTTTGCTCAAGCATTGATATTTCTGTGCGTCGTCGCCTTTGACCGCAAGGCCGACGACATGGATGACGACGCCTGGTGCAGAGGCTTGGATCTCGGCCAAGGCCGCGCAGGCATCGGGCACGCAGTTATCGGCATCGTCGTGCACCAGGATCAGACTTTTTGGGCCCCCGTCCTTGGGCAATGCCTTGGCGGCCTCACGCAATGCCGCGGTCAGCGGCCCCTTGCCCTTCGGATTGATCTTGTCGAGGAACACCCCGACCTTTTCGGCAGCGCTCACGTTTGCTTCTGGCGCAATCACCACCTGCACGTCGGCGCAGTCGCCTTGGCGCCGGTGACCGAATGCCGCGAGACCGACACGCGTATCCGGTTTCATCTTGGCGATGCTTGCCTTGATCGCCCCAGCGGCCGTGACGAACTTGGCGACCTTTTCGCCCTCGAAGCGGTTCCACATCGAGCCCGAGCCGTCGAACACGATGATGGTCGAGGCGGCGTCCTGTCCGAACGCCGGCGCAGCCAGCGGCCCGCAGACGAACAAAGTGGCGGCGAAAGCGAGACGAAGCCGGGTCGGCACAGGGCAACCTCAACGTGACGGGCTCTTCAAGACGGGCGCATGCGGGTCTTCGATCGACGTTGTATCGCGCCCGCCTATGGTTTAGCGAGGCCCAATCCAGCCGATCGGCGCTGGCGAGCTATGACCATGCCCACAGATGTCCTTTCGTTTCTTTTGACGCGACGTTCGGTCAAGCCGGTGCAAATGACCGAGCCTGGGCCCTCGGTCACGCAATTGCAGCAGATTTTGACCGTCGCCGCCCGCGTGCCGGATCACAAAAAGCTCGTCCCCTGGCGCTTCATCGTGTTTGAAGGGGATGGCCGCCGTCGCTTCGGCGATGCCTTGGCCGACGCCTGCCGCGCTGAGGAAACCGAACCACCGTCGCACGTGCGCCTCGACACCGAGCGTCGCCGGTTCATGGATGCGCCACTGGTCGTCGCGGTCGTGTCCCGCGTGACGCCGACACGTGGGGCGCCGGAATGGGAGCAAATTCTCTCGGCTGGAGCAGCCTGCTTCAATCTTTGCCTGGCCGCCAACAGTCTTGGCTTCGCCAGCAACTGGCTGACCGGTTGGTACGCCTATTCCCCGGCAATCAAGGCCCACCTCGGCCTGGCTGACGACGAACGCATCGCGGGTTTCGTCTACATCGGCAGCGCGAATGACACGCCGCCGGATCGCGAGCGGCCAGATCTCACCCGTATCGTGACGCATTATTGAACCTGATCGAGGGCGGCGGACATGCGTTTGATCGACCTGTCGATGCCGATCCGAACCGGCCATCCTCGTTGGCCGATCGATGTAGCGGTCAAAGGCGATCTGGCGGCTGGCGAGCTGTTTCAGGCAACGACCGTCAAATTGTCGTGCCACGCCTTCAGTCACGTCGACGCGCGGCGCCATATGTTCCTCGACGGCGACACGATTGAGGTAACGCCGCTCGAGCGTGTGGTTGGGCCGGCAGCCGTCATCGACATGTTGGACGTTGGTCCGAATGAGGCCATCGGACCGCAGCGCTTGGCCGAGCGCGCGGGACATCTCGTGCGCGGCGGCATGGCGCTGTTCAAGACCGGCTGGGATCTACAACGCTCGCCGTATGATACCGCCTTCTGGGCTGATGCACCTTACATCACGCGCGAGGGCGCGCAGTGGTTGCTCGACACGGGCATCACGACCATCGCCTACGATTTTCCGCAGGACTATGTGATCCGCTTGATGTTATACGGCGAAATCCGGCCACTTGCCGAAAACGTCACGCACGACATCCTCCTGCGCGCCGGCGTCACCATGATCGAGTACGTCTGCAACACCGCGGCATTGCGCGAGCCGATCGTGCTTCTGTCTGCGGCGCCGTTGAAGATCGTCGGCGCCGACGGCGCGCCGGCACGTGTCTATGCGATCGAAAAGCTCTGACGGCGCGACAATTTTTGTTGTGCGCGGCGACCGTTCGAGCTATCGAACCAGCAGATCCGTCCGGCAGGGCATGCCGGGCGGGTTTTTCGCGTCCGGCTCAGGTCGGGCGCTCAACACAACCAAGCCGGGTCTCAGGCCGAAAGGTCGAGCGACCCGCTCCTACGTCGCGACTGTTCGAATATCTGGGACACGTCCCATGGTTCGAGCAGTTCGAGCGCCGCCAGGGCCAAAAGAATGGAGACGAGAATGCCCAAGTTGAAGACCAAGAGTGGCGCCAAAAAGCGCTTCAAGATCACTGGCACCGGCAAGGTGGTGGCTGCGGCCCAAGGCAAGCGGCACGGCATGATCAAGCGGCACGCGAAATTCATTCGCACGGCGCGCGGCACGATGGTGTTGTCGGACAGCGACGCGAAAATCGTGAAAAAATACATGCCGTATGCACGCTGATCGGCGCGTCGACGACAGGCCGGCCACGTGCGGTCACGCACACGCCAGCCGTTTCGTCACCCCATCGGCATCCGCTTGAAACCAACTCGCCTGGAGTCTGAACATGGCACGCGTCAAACGCGGTGTAACCGCCCACGCCAAGCATAAAAAAGTTCTCAAAGCCGCCAAGGGCTTCTACGGCCGGCGCAAGAATACCATCCGTATCGCCAAGCAGGCCGTCGAAAAGG
Organism: Hyphomicrobiaceae bacterium; assembly: GCA_031411355.1. Lineage (GTDB taxonomy): Bacteria > Pseudomonadota > Alphaproteobacteria > Rhizobiales > Hyphomicrobiaceae > JABFRJ01. The sequence goes on from JANOAW010000881.1 coordinate 9,279, forward strand.
CCATGCAGTATGGCTTCCGCGATCGCAAGCGCAAGAAGCGTACGTTCCGCGGTCTGTGGATTCAACGAATTAATGCCGCCGTGCGCGAGCATGGCATGACCTACGGCCATTTCATCCACGCGCTCGGTAAAGCCGGCATCGAAGTCGATCGCAAGATGCTTGCCGACATCGCCGTGAAAGATGCGGCTGGATTCAAGGCGATCGTCGACAAAGCGCTCGATGCAGCTGGCCCGCGCCCCGTCACCAAGCCGGCCGCGAAGGCCGCGTGATCGCGACGGAGTGCCGCATCGCACGAACCGCGAAGGCGACTTCGCGGTTTCGTCGTGCCAGGATCTCCCTTCCCGTGCCGAATTCCGTTAAGGAGCCTCGGCAGTCTGTGCGCGTCGAGCCCCGAGAACCGGCATGCCCGAGTTGCTGAACTTCATCGACAAGATCCTGCACTTCTTCACGATCATCCTGATAGCCGCCGTGATCGTGCAGATTTTGGTGCAGACCAATGCCGTCCCATACTCGCCGTTCATACGCTCGTTGCATATGGGTCTGTCGGCCGTGACCGAGCCCGTGTTGGCCCCGATTCGCCGCCGGTTGCCGACGGCTGCGGGCGTCGACTTCTCCCCGCTGGTGGTGTTCGTGGTGATCTGGTTCATCCGCGATGTCATTCTGACCAACATCGCCAAAGCGGCAGTATAGCCGCAGGCAAAATCGACAAAACAAAACTCCTGCGCGCCGACGCGTGCAGGAGTTTTTGCGTTCGACAGTAACCGGGCGGCCGTCAGGTGTGGCAGCGGGCGCCGAGATATTGATTGAGCAGTTGATTGTAGCGATCGGCAACGGCTTGCGTTGCCGGGTCGACCTTGCCGCGGCTCGCGCGTTCGACTTTTGCCTGGGCGCCGCCCGAATCCATTTTGTTCAATTCGGCGCGGATCGACTGGCACGACTGACCTGCAGGCAACGGACGCGCGCCGGGATCACCGCCAGGTCCCGCATCAGCGGCGCACGCTGCGAGCGACAGCGTCACTCCAAGCACGGCAACGAGTTTATACGTCATCGGTCGGTCCTCATGTCGATCGCCGGAACTCTCATCGGGTCCCGGCGATTGCCTTATGTCAACGTCTAGGGCCAAATGAAGTTCAAGGCGCCTTGGGTGCGCTTGACGGCCGTGCCGTCAAG
>JANOAW010000882.1:0-5184 GCA_031411355.1 Hyphomicrobiaceae bacterium
GCGGCGACGCCGCGGCTGTCGTGGCGTCGCGTGTAAGCGCCGAGCAGAAGATTGTCGGCGACGGACAAGTCGCCGAACAACTCGCGCTTTTCGGGCACGAGACACAGACCGGCCATCACCCGGTCTTCGACGTCCATGCGCATGAGATCGGCGCCGTCGTAGCTCATGCTCCCATGCGCCGGCTGCAATCCCATGATGGCCGATAGCAGCGTGGTCTTGCCGGCACCATTGGGGCCGATGATCGTCACGATCTCGCCCGTGCCGACCGAAATGGACACCCCACGGACCGCCTCGACCTTGCCGTAGGAGACGCTGAGTTTGGCGATTTCGAGCAGCGGTGTCACGTCACGCCTCCGAGGTAGGCGTCCTGCACTTGCTTGCTCGCTCGCACGTCGGCCGGTGTTCCGTCCATCAATTTCGCGCCGAAATCCATGACCACGAGGCGGTCGACCAGCCCCATGACGAAGTCCATGTCGTGCTCGACCAGCAGAATGCTGACACCTTCGGCCCGCAGTGACCGCAAAAGGTCGGCCAATGCCTCTTTCTCTTTTCGGCGCAATCCAGCGGCAGGCTCGTCGAGGACGATCAGGATAGGATCGGCGGCAAGTGCGCGAGCGACCTCGAGCAAGCGTTGCCGGCCAAGGGGAAGATTGCCGGCGAGATCAAGTGCGTGTTCGGCGAGCCCGACGCGCAAAAGGTGCGACAGCGCCTCAGCCGTGGCCCGCGCTTCCTCGTGGCGTTCCGTTTGCAGAGCGCCCGCGATGAAGCCTGCCCGCGTGCGGGCGTAGGTGCCGAGCAGAACGTTGTCGACCAACGTCATCGAAGGCCGCAGTTTCACGTGCTGAAACGTGCGCGCGATGCCGAGCGCGGCGATGCGGCTCTGTCCCGCGCCGGTGATGTCGCGTCCCTGAAACAACACCTGCCCCCCATCGCCCGGCAGTGCGCCGGTCAGAACGTTGAACAAGGTGCTTTTGCCGGCGCCGTTCGGGCCGATCAAGCCGAGGATCTCGCCGGCGTTCATCTCGAACGAAACGCCGTCGACAGCCGTCAGCCCGCCGAACCGCTTGGTCACCTTTTCGACACGTAATAACGCGTCGCCCCGTGATGGCTGGGTCCGTCGGTCGAGCCGACCCGCAGCCCGTGGCATGACCGGTGTCGCAATCGGCAGCTGGCGGCGTACCAGAGATACGATCCCGCCGCGTGCATATTGCAACAGCAGGATCAGCAGCACGCTGAAGACCACGATTTCCAATTGACCGGCGCTCTTGGACACGTACGGCAGCAGATCCTGGATCTTATCTTTCAAGAGCGTCACCACGGCCGCGCCGATGACCGCGCCATAGACCGACATCGCGCCACCGGCCATGGCCATGAGGAGATATTCGATGCTCGGGCGAATATCGAACGGCGACGGACTGACGAAGCGATTCATGTGCGCATAAAGCCAGCCGGCGAGCCCTGCCAGCATCGCCGCGCACACGAACACGATCAAACGCACGCGAAACAGACTGACGCCGACGCTCGCCAGCATGGTCGCCCCGCCGCGCAAGCTGCGAATGGCCCGCCCCTCGCGTGAATCGAGCAGATTTGCGACCAGCCACATGGCGGCCCCGAGCAGGCACCAGATCAGATAATAAATTGCCCGATTGCTCGAAAGCGCATAGCCCCCGATCGAAATCGGTGGAATGCCTTTCAACCCGTCGTGTTGGCCAAGCCCCGGAATGTTGGCGAACAGAAAATAGATCGCGATGCCCCACGCGATCGTGCTCAGCGGCAGATAATGCCCTCCGAGCCGCAACGTCACACAGCCGACACTCAGCGCGACGACGCCCGTCATGGCCAGCGCAGCAACCAACCCCACCCAAGTCGACATGCCGCCAGCCGTCGTCAGCCATGCCGTCGTGTATGCCCCGATGCCGACGAAGGCTGCCTGCCCAAACGATGTCAGCCCGCCGATGCCGGTCAATAGGACGAGCCCGAGCGCGACCAAGGCGCCAATGCCGATGTAGTCGAGCAGCGTGATCGTGAACGCGCTGGCGAATATCGGCAGTGCCGCCAGCACGAGGACCGTGGCCGCGACGACGATGCGCTCGCTCGATTGGCTCATCAGCCGATCTCCTCCTCTTCCTCTTCGTGCGGCGCGCCTGTCACCAGAGACCGCCACAGAAGGATCGGAATGAGCGTCGCGAACACGATCGCCTCTTTGAGCGTGCTGCTCCAGAACGAGGCGAAACTCTCGAGAATGCCGACCATGATGGCCCCAACGTCAGTCAATGGATAGCTCATCAACCCACCGACGATCGCGCCGACGAAGGCCTTGAGCCCGATCAGGAAACCACTGTCGTAATAGAGCGTCGCCACGGGCCCGATCAACAATCCGGAAATGCCACCGAGCAACGAGGCCAGCAGATATGCGATCGTGCCGGTGCGTTGTGGGCGGATGCCGACGATCCGCGCTCCGACCCGGTTGACCGCCGTGGCGCGCAGGGATTTGCCGGCGATCGTGTGCTCGAAGAACAGGAACAGGGCGGCGCTGAAGACGACAGCCGCGGCAACCATCAGCACCACCTGCGCACTGACGACGACGCCGCCGATCTCGAACATCGCCCGTGAAATCGGCTCGGTGCGGAAGCCCTCGGGGCCAAAGAACAGCAGCGCCAGTCCCGAGATCGCGAAATGCACGGCCACGGCGACGATCAACAGCACCAGCACCGATGCGTCCGCCAGCGGTCGAAAGGCGATCCGATCGAGCAGCGGCGCGATCGGCAAAATCAATGCCAGCGCCAGCGCCATCTGCGCGGCCAGCGGTAACTTGAAGCCATCGGTCAACAGGGCGAGCGCGACCGGCAGCATCGGCAACAGGCCATAACCCAGCACAGCCGACGGCATCGCAGCGATCGTCCCCCGCCGCCACAACGTCACCAGTTCCATGACGACTGCGATGCCAGCCAGCATAGATACCAGCCAGACCGTCCCGGGCAGACGGCCCATCTGGATCGAGGCCAATGTCAGCGCGGTGAAGGCCGCGATGTCGCCGAACGGTACGAAGATCACCCGTGTGACTGAGAAGATCAGCACCGTGCCGAGCGCGATCAGCACGTAGATGGCGCCGTTTGCGACACCATCGACCGTCAACAAGACGGCAATGTCGAGATCCATGCGCCTGCCCCGCTCGACGTCGCGCTGGCGGGCGACGCTGCACGAGCTTAGCGCGTCAATGAATTGCCGAGCCATAGAAATCGCGCGGCGGACGGCCGGATCGTCAATCGGCGAGCTGTTGGCGCGTCAGTCCCATGTCGGCCAGCACGTCGGCGACGTTGGCGAGAAACGCCTGCATATGGCCGGTGTCGATGCGGCCGATGCAGCCGACGCGGAAGCTGTCGGCGACCGTCAGTTTCCCGGGATAGATCACATAACCACGATCTTTCAGGGCGTCGTAAAAGCGCTGAAACACGAACGCCGGCGTCTTTGGCATGTGGAACGTGTAGATGATCGGTGCCTGCAGGGGCGCCGGCAATAGCGGTTTGAAACCGAGCTCCTGCATGCCCTCACTCAGAGTTCGACCATTGTCGGCATAACGTTTGCCCCGGCCGGGTTGACCGCCTTCAGCGAAGAACTCCTCCAAGGCCTGGTGAAATGACACGATGACGTGGATCGGCGGGGTAAATCGATATTGGCCGGTGCGTGCGAACGCATCCGCCTGTTCATATAAGTCGAGCACGAGCGTGGTCGCGTTGCCTTTGGTGGCGTCCAGTGCCGACTTGCGCGCCAACACGAAACCCAAGCCGGGAATGCCTTCGATGCACTTGTTCGACGATGCAGCGATCGCATCGCACTTCACCTTGCGGGTATCGAGTGGCAGGGCACCGAACGCGCTCATGGCATCGATCAGCAGGCGTCGGCCGTGACTTTCGACCAATTTGGCGATGTCGCCGATCGGATTGAGAATGCCGCTCGTCGTCTCGCAATGCACCGCGAACACGTGGGTGATGTCTTTGTGACCCTCGAGCATCTGATCGACCTTCTTCAGGTCGGGTGCCGTATCCTCAGGCGTTTCGTGGGTCAGCGTCGCGCGCTTGGCGATGTCGAGTATTTTCTTGGCCCGCAGCCCATAAGCGCCGTTGATCAGGACCAGGCACTTGCCTTTCGGCGGCACGAACGTCGTCAGCATGCCTTCGACCGCATAGGTGCCCGAGCCCTGCACCGGCACGGTGACAAAGCGTCCTTCGCCATGGACGATTTCCGGCAGCCGATCGAGCACGGACTTGTTGATGGCGAGGAACGTCGCGTCGCGCGATCCCCAGTCGTGCACCATCACCTCTTTGACCCGCTTGGACGTGGTCAACGGCCCCGGCGTGAGCAGCAGCGGGTCGCCCGTTTCGGATCGACCGGCGATGGCTTTGCCCTCGTTTGGTTTGCCCGCGTTGGCGTGGACCGTGGTGTTCATGTGGTCTCCGGCGTGCATGCATGCCCTCGATCGATCGACGGCATGCGAACCGGGCACACCATAGGCGAAGCCCGCCAAACTGCGCAACGGCGTGGTAGCGCCGCTATCATCGCCTCAGGCAGCGCTCTGTTTCGCCCGTCCGTAGAACGTCGCGCCGCGCGCCGCCATGTCGCGCAGCTGCGCATTTGGCGCGAACCGTTCGCCGTATCGCTGCGCCATGCGATCGCATTCGCGCACGAATTCAGCCGCACCGATGGTGTCGATCAGCGACAGCGGCCCGCCCGTGTAGGGAGCGAAACCCCAGCCGAGGATTGCGCCCACGTCCGCATCGGCCGGATCGGTAACAACGCCCTCCTCAAAGCAGCGCGCCGCCTCCAGCGCCTGGCGGTACAGGAAGCGCTTTTTCAGCTCAGTCACGTCCGGTTGCTCGCTCTCCGGCTTGGCTTTGACGAGGTCCTTGAGGCCCGGCCACAGGCGCTTGACGCCGTCCTTGTCGGCCGGCCAGTCATAAAAGCCCTTGCCCACCTTCTTGCCGACGCGGCCGAGCTCGACCACCATCTTTTCAATGATCGGGTCGATGCGGCTCGGCTTGTAGGCGGCGCCGAGATCTTTGGCTGTCTGGCGGCCCACCTTGTAGACAAGATCGAGCGCAACTTCGTCGGTCAGCGCGAGAGGTGCCATCGGCATACCCGTTTGCTTGCCGGCGTTCTCGATCAGCGCCGGCGTCACCCCCTCAC
>JANOAW010000883.1:0-1987 GCA_031411355.1 Hyphomicrobiaceae bacterium
GGTCGTGACGGCGCCTTCTCGTTCTGCACGCCATCGAAGAACGCCTCCGCGTAAGCCTTGAGCTGCTCGATCACGTCGCCGGCCAGGTCGAGCTGCGTGGCAGCGATCCCCGAAACCCCCAGGGGCGCTGTCGCGCCGTGGGCCTTCAGTGCGTCGATGACGCTGAACCGCATGCTGATGCGCTGCGTCACCCAGTCTCGCGCGGCCGCTTTGTCCGGCAGGTTCAGATGGCGTGCCAGCAGTTCGTCGAAGCCGTCCTTCGAGCGCTCGTCAGCCACGAGGTACTTGGCGATGGCGAGCGTCACCGCGGAAGCGCCGGGTGTCCGTTGGTCGCTCACCTGGCAGAAAGCGCCCTCCCCCAGCCGCCCCGCGGCGTAGGCGATCAGCGCGTCGACGACGGGCGTGTCGACCTGGAGGGTGATGATGGCGTCCGGCGTGTCATAAAGGAATGCCTCGACAATGTCGCTCATCAGCAGACGCGGGCCGATCAGACTGTCCGATCGGAAGCCGCCCGAGTTCAGGATGGCGACGTCCGCGCTGCCTTGACGGCGGACGCACTCAGCGACGAAACCGCCGAAATCGGTTTGGCGACGGCGGATGCGCGACTCGCGGGCTTCCACCGGCTTGCCGCCCGTGACGGCCGTGAAGTCGCGGACGATGACGCCCAGGTTGGCCGTCGGAATTCCGGCCAGGCAATCACGAACGTAGTCGAGATCGGCTTGTGCCGGCGCGCGGTGGTCACCGTAGCGCAGCTTCCACGTCATGACGTCCGCTTGGTAGTTGAGCGACTGCAGGGCTTGCCACGTCGTGCCGGTTGCCAGGGGGCCTGGGTGACCGGCTAGCCGCTGCACGATGACCTCACGGTCGAGCTCGTGGACTGGCGCCAGCAGCGGCTCAAGGTCAGCGGGTTCGACCAGATCCTCGGCCGAGGGTGCGTTGGGCAGGGTCGCGGCGCGTCGATGTCACAACTGATTCGCGCGAGCTACCAGGGGGCCGATGACCGACTCGCCGCAAGCCAACAGCACGGCCACACGAACTGTCTCCAGGTTGGCCAGATTCTTCATCAACAACACGTCGCGGTCATTCTCGACCCACTCGATGTCGTGATCGTGGCCGCCCAGGATGTAGGTCCGGGGCATCGGCGGCAGCTGGCGGCGCAGTTCGCGGTCCTCGGCCTGGGTGGCGTGCGAGAGGATGAGACGGAAGGGCACGTCCGCGGTGTCTTCGAAGAAGCGGATCAGAGCTTCGTTGGCCGGCTCGAACACCCAGTGCACCAGTCGCGGCGGCAGGCCCTGGCCTTCGGGGCTGAGGTAGCTCTTGGCCACACTCTTGGAGACGACACCGGTGACTGCGATGTGGGGTTTGCTGCCGCCATGCCAAAGCGTCTTGGGTTGGATCGGCACGAGGCCGGTCGGGTCCTTGATGTTGGCGCACAGGAGTTTGAAGCGGCGGCCCTCCAGTTGGTCGGCAAGGTTTTCGGCGCCGTGGTCGAACTCGTGGTTGCCGGGCAGGCAGTAATCCAGGCCGGCCCGGTCAAGCAGCTCGGTGATCGCTGCGCCATGGTCGTGGTTCGAAAGCAGCGACGGGCCGATGAAGTCGCCGCTGTGCAGAACGATCACCCGGTTGTCTTGCCCCGTGATGAGCGCGACTTGGTCCCGCAGGTACCGAATCGTCGCGATGAGCCGGGGGAAGCCCGGCAAGCGCTTGGCGCGCTCTTCAATGACGTAAGTGTCGTTGAGGTGCACGACCACCGCGACCAAGCGGTCTTGCTCCTTCTGGATCAGGTTCACAATTTCCGATAGCGGCGAGGCGGTCATCGATCGCTCCTGGTGCTGGCTTTGATGCTAGCAATGTGCAGCAAGTGCGACTGACTTCCGTGGCAACGCCGTTGCGTCATCGGCGGGGGTAGGCAACACATCGACCCGCTTTGAGCAAGGCGGCGTCGCCGTTCAAGCCAGTGACCATTCGACGATAAGGAACGCTTCAG
>JANOAW010000884.1:0-2370 GCA_031411355.1 Hyphomicrobiaceae bacterium
GATGATGGACGCGTCGTCGTCGTTTCAAGTGCCGATCGTGTGGGCGGGCTTGATGGTGCTCGCCGTGCTCGGCGTCATTCTCTATGCGATCACGGCTGCGATCGAGGCGCACGTCACGGGATGGGCATTTCGGGGCCAGAATCGCTAATATCGTTGCGGCCGGCGCCGACCCGATCGTCAAACGCAATCATGCTACGTCTTCCCGTCGCGGGATCGACGAGGCGGCGCCGGCGCGTGTCACGCTGACGGCTGCGGCGGTGTTGGCGAACTGAGCCGCTGTGCGCAGATCGTGCCCATCGACATGTGCGGCCGCGAGCGCCCCGACGAAACAATCACCCGCGCCGGTCGTGTCGATGGCGGCGACAGCGCACCCTGCGATGCGCTCGGCGCGACCAAACGTGTCCACGATCGCAACGCCGGCAGCGCCAAGGGTCACGACGACGGCGCGCGGGCCACGCGCCAACATCTCACGGGCAGCTCGAAACAGCGCGTCATCGGCCCGCACCGTTTCGCGCCCGATCATCTGGCCGAGTTCGATCTCGTTGAGGACGAGAAAATCAGTGGTCGTTAGAAGTGCCGGCGGCAAATCGCGATACGGCGCCGGATTGAGGATCGTGGACGCGCCCACAGCTTTTGCCTGTGCGAAAGCGGCGATGACGACATCGAGCGGAATTTCGAGCTGACACACCACCACGTCGTTTGGCCCGAGCACGAGATCGGGACATCCGCCGGGCCAATCGAGATTGGCGCCAGAGACGACGGCGATGGCATTCTCGCCCGCATCATCGACGCTGATCAACGCCAAGCCCGTTGCCACCGTGTCCGATACCGTCACGGCCGAGATGTCGATGTCTTCGGCCGAGAGGAAAGCCGTCATATCGGCGCCAAAGCCGTCACGACCGACCCGTCCGACCAGGCGCACGGGTGTTGACGGATCGGCGCGCAAACGTGCGGCGGCCACAGCTTGATTGGCGCCTTTCCCACCGGCATGTTGGGCCGACGATATTCCGAGCACAGTTTCGCCCGGCGCCGGAATATGTGGCACGCGGGCGACGATGTCGCGATTGATCGACCCGACGACGGTGATGGACGCCATGTGGGCGATGCGTCAGTTCACGGCGATGGTCGGCGGCATGGCATTGGGCGAGGCGCCGTTGGCGGGTTTGACTTCGGTCGGATTTTCGGTGCGACGCGATTTACCTTCGAAGAAGGCACCCTGTTCGATGGCGAGCGACTGGTGAACGATATCGCCGTCGACCTTGCTCGACGATTGCAACGTCACGCGATTGCCGCGGATCGAGCCATTGACCGAGCCTTGCACGACCACATCGTCGGCGACGAGGTTGCCGTTGATCTTGGCGTTCTGGCCGACCACGATGCGACTCGCCTGCAAGTTGCCCTCGATGTTGCCTTCGATCTGAACTTCGCCCGTCGATTGCAGATTGCCGTTGATCGACAAGTCGGCGCCGATGACGGAAATGCCGGCGTTGCTGCCAGGCGACAAGGGACGGGGCGCCGGACCTGACTGGGCCGGCAGTGGCGGCCGGCCGGTCAGGGGTGTGACGGCCATCGGCGCGTCGAGTTTCTTGGCACCGAACGGGTTCAGCGGATTGACCATAGGCATATTCCTCCCAGCCTGTACAAACACTTCGACAGGGTGCTTCCTTGTGGAAGCCCTTTCCGGCATCGACGGAATTCTACCGGCCACCATGCCCGACATTGGTGAACCAGCTGTTTTCTCGTCCATTACTATTTCGTTGAACCCTGTTTCGTAAAGCCCACCCGACCACGAGATGCGGTCTCTGCGCCACACGACCTTGGACGCAGACGCCGATCGGCTTTGCGGCATCATTAACGTGGATTTCCGAGTGCCGACAATGGCTTGTAAAATCCGGGCGACAATCCGGCCTCGGCCCGGGCTTTGTCGTTGAAGGGCGGCCGCACGGAACCGCGAAAGTGCTTCCGCACAAGCGCATGAAACGTCGGCTCGGGCGCCAGCTTCTCCCGCTCGCACAGGTAGCGGAACCATTTGACGCCGAAGGCCACGTGACGCTTCTCGTCCCGATAGATGATTTCGACCACGTTGGCGGCCGCCTCGTCACCGGCTTTGCGCAAATTCTCGATCATGCCAGGCGTTACGTCCAGACCGCGGGCTTCGAGGATCAGGGGAACGATGGCAACGCGGGCGATGAGACTATCCGCTGTCGCCTGTGCCGCCTGCCACAACCCGTCGTGGGCGGGCAGGTCACCATAGGCGGCGCCGAGGACCACCAAGTGGCGGGCCAGCAGATCGAAGTGCTTGGCCTCTTCAAGCCCGACTTGCACCCAATTGTCGAAGAACGGTCTTGGAACATCGGCATGCGCGAACCG
>JANOAW010000885.1:0-1542 GCA_031411355.1 Hyphomicrobiaceae bacterium
TGATGAGATCGGCACGGGCTTCGCCGCTGATGGAGCAATTTTGGTCCGTTTGGTCACTCCACTGGCTCGTAAATATCTATATGCGCGGTAGCGGAATATCGCGACGGGATCATCAGCGGTTCCAATCATGACGCGACCGCCAATCTATTTTCTGCGGGCTGATCCGAGCACTGGATCCGTTGGTGGGACTAACAGGACACACACTCAATGGCCGTTTGTGCCGTGCATCGACATCGGAAGTGAGTAGAATAGAGGTGCGCCGCGCACGCAGTCGCTCTACAGTTCGCGGACAAAAAAGAGGATGGCGTCATGGCGATTGATTTTGAAATTCCGGCCGAGGCGAAGGCAGTCCGCGAACGTGTGCGCCAGTGGGTGCATGACGAGTGCATGCCGGCGGAAAAGCGCTTGGTGGACGGTGGTGACTACAAGGCCATCCTCGACGAGTTGCGGACAAAAGCGCGGGCACAGGGCTTGTGGTGCCCGTTCATCCCCAAAGAGCATGGCGGCATGGGTCTGGGTCCGCTCGCCAATGCGCTGGTGCAGATGGAACTAGGGGAAAGTATGCTCGGCGCCTTGTCGATGAATACGCAAGGCCCCGACGACGCCACCATGATGACGCTGCTGGAATACGGCACGCCGCATCAGAAAGAAAAATTCCTTAAGCCGCTGCTCAATGGCGAAAAGCGCATCTGTTAGTCGATGACTGAGAAAGCCGCCGGCGCCGATGCCACCGGCATGCAGACGCGCGCCGAGCGAAAGGGCAATGACGCATGGCTCCTCAACGGGGAGAAATGGTTCTCGTCCGCCGCCAGCGTCGCCGATATCGCCCTCGTCATGGCCAAGACCAATCCCGATGCGCCGCGCCACAAACAGTTCTCGACCTTCCTCGTCGAGCTGCCCAACCCCGGCTACAATATCAAGCGCGACATCCACACCATGGCGATTGAAGGCCCCCTGTCGGCGGTGCTCGGTCACTCGCACTCTGAGATCGAGATCAAGGATCTTGAAGTGCCAGCCGAGAACCTGCTGGGCGGCGAGGGCGAAGGCTTCTCGATGGGCCAGCACCGGCTCGCGTACGGGCGGCTGCGTCACGGCATGCATAACGTATCGATGGCGCAGCGCGCGTTGGACATGGCGACCGAACACGTCGTCAACCGAACGACCTTTGGCAAGAAGCTCGACGAGCGTCAGGCCGTGCAGTTCATGCTCGCCGAATGCGCCAGCCAGATCTACATCGCCCGGCTGATGCTGCTGCACATCGCCTACAAGGCCGAGCACAAGATGGACATCCGGCAGGAGAACGGCATCGCCAAGGTTTATCTCGCCAACATGGTGCACAAGGTGGTCGACACGGCGATCCAGCTGCACGGCGCGCTCGGCTATTCGCGCGATACGCCGCTAGCCGCCTGGTACACCCATATCCGTTCGCAACGCCTGGTCGACGGGCCCGACGAGGTGCATCGCTGGACGACGGGCCGCAACGTGATCAAGGCGTTCAAGGAGAACGGTACGACTGCGGGCGCCTGCGGTGGCGACTTGCTG
>JANOAW010000886.1:0-7594 GCA_031411355.1 Hyphomicrobiaceae bacterium
CAGCCGACGCCGAACCGATGCCGACCGCGTGTGAGACAAGGATGACGGCTACGCCGCAGGACCAACTTCTATGGCGAACCATCATCGCAATCTCCGCACTACCACCAACGCCGTCCGCACAGTATCGGCAGACTGTGGCAAAGCAAAGTGTCGGGGCGACGTGGAAAGTTCCCGCCGCGCGACACTCAGCCACCGTTACGCGACCTTGGTATTTTGCGGCAAAACATTGTGCATGCTGCCCGTACCTTGGCCCAGGAATTTCTTGATCCCCCGTGCCGCCTGACGGATGCGGTGCTCGTTTTCGACGATGGCGATGCGAACGTAATCATCGCCGTGCTCGCCAAACCCAATTCCCGGCGCCACCGCAACATCGGCTTTTTCAATCAACAGCTTCGCAAACTCGACACTGCCGAGCGCTTTGTACGGCTCGGGGATCGGCACCCAGGCGAACATCGAAGCCGACGGCTGCGGGATGACAAAGCCGGCTTGCCCGAAGCTCTCGACCAGGACGTCGCGCCGGCGCCGGTAAGTGGCACGCATGTCAGCGATGCAGTCGGTCGGACCATTGAGCGCCGCCGTCGCCGCCACCTGGATCGGCGTATAGGCTCCGTAATCGAGATACGACTTCACCCGCGCCAGCGCGCCGAGCAGCCGCTCGTTGCCGACGGCGAAGCCCATGCGCCAACCGGCCATCGAAAAGGTTTTCGACATCGACGTGAATTCGACCGTGACATCCATGGCGCCAGGGATCTGCAGGACCGACGGCGGCGGATCTTTATCGTCGAAATACACCTCCGCATATGCCAGGTCGGAGAGGATGAAGATGCCGTGTTTCTTGGCGAATTGCACCAGATCCCGATAGAAATCGAGACTTGCGACGTAGGCCGTCGGGTTCGACGGATAGCACACGACAACCGCGATCGGTTTCGGGATGGAGTGCACGACCGCGCGCTCGAGCGCTGGAAAGAACGCAGGCGTCGGTTCAGCGGGAACGGACCGGATGACGCCGCCGGCCATCAGAAAGCCGAAGGCGTGGATCGGGTAGCTGGGGTTTGGCACCAGCACGACGTCGCCCGGCGCGGTGATAGCCTGCGCCATGTTGGCGAAGCCTTCCTTAGACCCCAACGTCGCGACCACCTGGGTCTCCGGCTTCAACTTTACCGCGAACCGACGCTCGTAATAAGCCGCCTGCGCCCGCAGCAGTCCCGGGATGCCCTTTGACGCCGAATATCGGTCCGTCCGCGGCTTGCCGAGGGTTTCCGCCAGCTTGTCGATGACGTGTTTCGGGGCTGGCAGATCCGGATTGCCCATGCCGAGATCGACGATATCGGCGCCGCGCGCTCGGGCCTGCGCCTTCAACCGGTTCACTTCCGCGAACACGTAGGGCGGCAAGCGCTTGATGCGGTAGAATTCATCCATGTCCATGGCGGGCAGTCCAGCTCGAAGGTCTTGTGTGCGGCGCAACACGCGCAGGCTGCAAGTCCATAGGCCGATCCGGACGCGACGTCAAAAGGCTGCTGGCGATATTGGCGGCGCGAAATGACGCCAGGTGTGCAATGCCCGCGCAACGCAGGTGCACACGATTGTGATGATGTCGCTGACACGCGTCCCGGTGTAGAGAAATGACGACCCGGCAATGAAGCGCAAGATCACATCCATACTCGCGGCCGACGTCGTGGAGTTCAGCCGCCTCGTCTCTGAGGATGAGGAGGACACGCTTGCGCGTCTCGTTTCGGCCCAGGCGGTGTTCGGCGCGCATGTTTCGAGCCACGGTGGACGCATCTTCAACACCGCAGGCGACGCCATACTCGCCGAGTTTCCGAGCGCGGTCGAAGCGGTCCGGGCCGCGCTCGCGATCCAGCAAGGATGGAGCAACGTCGACAACGACGTCCCTGACGACCGGCGGCTCTGGTTTCGCATGGGCATCGGCATCGGCGACGTCATGGAACACGGGGCCGACCTGCTCGGCGACGGCGTCAATGTCGCGTCGCGATTGCAGGCGCTGGCACCGCCAGGTGGCCTCGCCGTATCGCATTGGGTGAAGGAGCAAATTTCGGGCAAACTCTCGTTGCCGCTGATCGACATCGGCGACCAGAACCTCAAGAACATCCCCAAACCGGTGCAGGTGTCGATTGTCGATCCTGCAGGCTTCTGGCCAGCATCGGCTCCCCTCCACGCGACCCCGTCGTCTTTTGCTCACAACAGAACGCGATCACGCGCCGCGATACACACGGGCTTCGGCATCGCCGCGGCGTTGGCGGTCGCGGCTGCAGCCGTTTACGGGCTCCGACCAAAACGACCGATTGCTTTGGCAATCCCACCACCACCGATCATCGACATCGGACCGTCGCCGCCGGTCATCGTTCCGGTACCCACGGTCACACCGACGCCGCCACCTCAAGTTCCGCCCACGCCGGCGCGACCACCACCCGCAACGGTCATATCGACACCACCCATTCCAGCGGCACCGACACCTGCGGTGGCGCCAACGCCACCTGTGGCGCCGCCCACGCCAGTCGATTTGGCACCCGCGTCCATTCCAGCGCCGCAACCGGCGCGACCCGAACGCCCGATCGCGGCGCCGCCCGTGATCATCGACCCACCCGATTTCGCCCCACCGCCTCCTGCCGCATCCAATTCGAGCGCCATTCCAGCGCCGGTGTCGCGGCCGCAGCCCGAGGTGGTCGAGCAGAAGCGGATGCCGATTCGACCGCCCGTGCCCGAGCCAAAACGCATGCCGTCGATCGAAAAGAAGCCCGCGCCGAAATGACATCGGCGCCCCGGACCGGTTGGCAGGGGTAGCGCGGGTGGTGCACAGTGCCTAAAGCAGCCCGCCACGGCGATTGATCCTCATGACCGATAATCAGACATCCACCCGAAAAACCGTGCGTATCGGCTGCGCCTCCGGGTTTTGGGGTGACAGCTCGATCGGCGCGCCGCAGTTGGTGGCATCCGGCGCAATCGACATTCTCGTTTTCGACTATTTAGCCGAGCTGACCATGTCGATCCTGGCCGCCCAGCGCGCGAAAAATCCCGATGCCGGCTTCGCCCTCGACTTCGTTTCGGTGACCATGAAGCATGTCCTGCGCGAGTGCCTGGCGAAGAAAATCCGCGTCGTCTCGAATGCCGGTGGCGTCAATCCGCAGGCATGCGCCGCAGCGCTCGCCAAGCTCGCCGCCGAACAGGGTTTGAGCCCGAGGATCGCCGTCGTCACCGGCGACGACGTCATGCCGCTGCTCACAGAACTTCGCCGCGAGGACGTACGTGAATTCCAAACCGGCAAGCCGATGCCCGACCGCATCCTGTCGGCGAACGCCTATCTGGGCGCCCTGCCGATCAAAGCCGCCCTCGACGCCGGGGCGGACATAGTCGTCACCGGGCGTTGCGTCGACAGCGCCGTGACCATCGGCGCGCTGATGCATGCGTTTGGATGGCGGGCTGACGAGCACGATAAACTCGCGCAAGCCGCCCTCGCGGGTCACATCATCGAATGCGGCGCTCAGGCAACAGGAGGCCTGTTCACGGATTGGGAGAGCGTGCCGGATTGGGCAACCATCGGCTACCCCATCGTCGAATGCCATGCCGACGGCCGCTTTACGGTCACCAAACCAAACGGCACCGGCGGTCTGGTTTCGCCGGCCGTGATCGCCGAGCAGATCCTGTACGAAATCGGTGATCCCGCGGCATACATGCTGCCAGACGTCATCTGTGATTTTACCGAGGTGCGTCTAGCAGAGGCCGGTGTCGATCGCGTCGACGTCGAAGGCGCGCGCGGACGGGCGCCGACGCCGACGTACAAAGTATCGTCCACCTACGCCAACGGCTATCGATCGGTCGCACAGCTGACCATCATCGGCTTCGATGCTGCCAGAAAAGCGCAGCGCACCGGCGAGGCATTGCTGGAGCGCACGCGCACCCTGTTCCGCGCCGACGAACTCCCGGATTATGCCGCAACACGGATCGACGTCATCGGCGCTGAGGCGGCCTATGGTCCACATGCCAACACCACCGGCACACGCGAAGTGATCATGCGCTTAGCCGTGCGACATCCCGATAAACGCGCCCTGCAAATCTTCGCCCGTGAGTTCGCGGCACCCGGCACGTCCTTTTCACCTGGCACGACCGGCGGCGGGGGCGGTCGACCGGATGTTGCGCCGTCGATCCAACTCTTTTCGTTTCTGCTCGACAAATCACGACTGAGCCCGGTGGTGCATCTGGACGGGCGTGAGATCCGGGTCCCATCGTCTTTCGACACGTCGACGACGAACACCACGACGATCCCGCAGCCGGGTCGCCACAACACCGACACGGCGGCAGCCGTCGATCCGGACGATGTTGTCACCGTCCCGCTCATCCGCATCGCCCACGGTCGCTCCGGCGATAAGGGCGACATCTCCAACATCGGCATTGTTGCGCGTCATCGAGCGTTCGTGCCCGTCATCGCCGCCGAGGTGACGCCCGAGCGGGTCGCGTCGCATCTCGCTCACGCCGTTGCCGGCCGCGTCACGCGCTATAGTTTGCCGGGCTTCGACGCTTTCAATTTCGTGTGCGAAGAGGCACTCGGCGGCGGCGGCATGGCGAGTTTGCGTCACGATCCCTTGGGCAAAGCGATGGCGCAAATCCTACTCTCGTTGCCTGTCCGCGTACCGCGTGTATTGCTCATCGACAACTGACCGCTCTCGATACGTTGAGGCTTCTGATGCCAGCCCTTGCCCTACCCACCATCGACGACATTCATGCCGCAGCCGAGCGGATCAAACCCTATGCCGTGCTCACGCCGCTGATCGAGCATCCAGCCCTCAACGAAAAGGTCGGCGGGCGCATTCTGCTCAAGGCCGAAAACCTGCAGCGTGTCGGCGCCTTCAAATTCCGCGGTGCCTTCAACGCCGTGGCGCAGATTGACCGCACCCTGTTCCCTGGTGGGGTCGTCGCCTGTTCGTCGGGCAATCACGCCCAAGGCGTCGCCCACGCGGCGACCTTGTGCAACATGCCCGCGGTGATCGTCATGCCGGCCGACGCGCCACGATCGAAGATCCTTCGCACCAAGGCATTCGGCGCTGAGGTGGTCACCTACGACCGCGTGCACGAAAACCGGGACGCCATCGCGAACACGATCGCAGTCGAGCGAAAAATGGCCTTCGTCCATCCCTTCGACGATCCGCGCGTCATGGCGGGACAGGGCACGGCAGGCCTCGAATTGATGGCGCAGGCCAAGGCCAGAGGCGTGACCCCGCACGAAGTCCTCGTCTGTTGCTCGGGCGGTGGCTTCGCGTCCGGCGTGTCGATCGCCGTCAAGGCCGCCAATCCCGCGACGGCCGTTTTCGCAGTCGAACCGGTTGGCTTCGACCGCATGGGCCGCTCTGTTCGGGCGGGTGCGGCACAGTCGAACGACAAACTGTCGGGCTCCATCTGCGATGCGTTGATGGCCGTCACGCCGGGAAAGTTCACGTTCGCCGTCGCGCAGGCGAATCTGGCCGGCGGCTATGCCGTAACGGATGACGAAGCGCGGGCCGCCATGCGCTTCGCATTCGAAGACTTGAAACTCGTTCTCGAGCCCGGTGGTGCTGCAGCGCTGGCTGCGATTTTGTCGGGCAAGGTCGCGTGCAAAGGTCGTGTGATCGCAGCCATGCTGTCAGGCGGCAACGTCGACGCGAAGATGTTCGCCGACACGATCGGCGCATGATCGCCACCAAGCGAAATTCGGATGATGCAGTGCGACTGGAACAGCGTACTGCTCGGCGCGTCGCCGACGCAATACGGATTCACTCATGACCCCTGTTACGGTTTCGCCGCTCGGCTTGTCGCCGCTGCGTATCGCGCTGTTCGGCCTGTTGCCGTTCGGGCTCGGCTATTTCCTGTCGTATCTCTTTCGGGCCGTGAACGCGATCGTCGCCCCCGACCTTGTGCGCGAACTTTCCCTCGACGCGGCTCAACTCGGCTTTTTGACCGCCGCCTACCTGCTGGCGTTCTCGCTGTTCCAGTTGCCACTCGGCGTCTTGCTGGACCGCTTCGGGCCCCGGCGCGTGCAAGCGGTCTTGCTGATCATCGCGGCGGTGGGAGCGCTGTTGTTTTCGGTCGGGCAAAGCACGCTGACGCTCACGCTGGCGCGCGCTTTGATCGGCCTCGGCTTCGCCGGCGGACTGATGAGCAGCTTCAAGGCGGTCGTCGTGTTCGTGCCCGAAGCCCGACGCGGCCTCGCCAGTGCATGTGTCATGTCGCTCGGCGCGTTGGGCTTGATGGCATCGACGACACCGATGCAGCTCATGGTGTCAGCTTACGGTTGGCGTGCCGTATTTCTGGGCCTTGCCGTTACGACCGCTGTCGTCGCGCTGCTGATCCTGACGGCTGTACCTAAGCCCGATGCCGTCGCCGAAGCACGGCCGTTGTCTGAGCAGTTGAGCATTCTCTGGCGCATCGTGCGCGACCCGGCATTTTTGCGTCTTGCGCCGCTGCTCGGAGCCAGCGCCGGCACGCACATCGCCATTCAAACCTTATGGGCGGGACCTTGGTGGCGCGACATCGGCCAACTCGACAATTTGGGTGTCGCCAACAGCCTGTTCCTCATGGCATTTGCTTTCTTCGTCGGTATCCTCGGAACGGGCTATATCGCCGACGTCTTCAGATCCCGCGGGGTCAATACGCTCGACGTTCTCCTGGGCTTCATGGTGGCCTTCTTCACCGCCCAAGCGTTGATTATTTTCGACGTCGCGAGAATTCCGGCCTGGATGCTTTTCGGCATGCTCGGCCAGGTCGCGGTGCTCGCCTTCCCGTGGCTGTCAGCGTATTTCGGCGCAGCTCTGTCCGGTCGGGCCAATGCCGCCATGAACCTCTTTATATTCGCCATCGCCTTCATCGCCCAATGGGCCATCGGTGCGATCATCGACCAGTTTCCGCGCACCGCATCCGGCGGCTTTTCGCCCGAGGCCTACCGAGCCGGATTTGGCACCTTTCTGGCGCTCGAAGTGGCGGGCCTGCTCTGGTATCTGCCGGCACGCAGACGTCTGATCGCCAAGCGTGAAGTCGGGACAACCGCATGACGGAGACGTATGAGTGTGACGTGCTGATTGTAGGCTCGGGCGCCGCCGGCTTCGCGACCAACGCCGACGCCCAAGTCGTCGACCGCGACGGCCGGGCGGTCGACGGTCTTTATGCGGTCGGCAACGACGCGCTCAGCGTCATGGGGGGAACGTATCCCGGCGCCGGCATCACCATCGGACCGGCCATGACGTTCGGCTACATCGCCGGCAACCATCTCGCGGGTGATCAGTTGACGCAGAAACCATCATTGAAGGTGACGTAAATCATGCCGCAACAGCCACCTCCGGCGCCCGAACCTCAATATCAGAAAATTCTCGCGACACTGATCTTTGGCTCGCGATGGCTGCAGGTGCCGCTGTATCTCGGCCTGATCGTCGCGCAATGCGTCTATGTCTTGTTGTTCCTGAAGGAGCTTTGGCATTTGATCCGCCACGCCAACACGTTCGGCGAGCAGCAGATCATGCTGATCGTCTTGGCCCTCATCGACGTCGTGATGATATCCAACCTGCTCATCATGGTCATTGTCGGCGGTTACGAAACGTTCGTGTCGCGTCTG
>JANOAW010000887.1:0-3298 GCA_031411355.1 Hyphomicrobiaceae bacterium
GCCCGGGCCGCGAGCGCGAGTTGTGGCAGCCCATCGCCGAGGTCGTGGCGCTCACCGTCGACGCAGATCCAGGGCCGATAATGGTCGCCACTGCCCGTGTGCACGTAGTCGATACCGCCGATGACGGTGCCGCTCTCCGTATCGACCAACACCCAGGCTTGCGCGCCGTTACGCCGCAACTTGGAGCGCGGCGTCATGCGGCCTCGCAGATCAAATCACGGGCATCAGGGAAGCAGGCCGCAAGCATGTCAGGTTCCGCGCTTGTGCTTGTCGGCTGCGCGCACGTCGTTCCAGATGCCGTCCATTTCAGCGAGTGTGCTGTCCTTGGGTGATCGACCACGACGCCGCAGTTCCGCTTCGATGGCGAGAAAACGCCGCCGGAATTTGTCGTTGGCCCGGCGGAGTGCGGCTTCGGGATCGAGGCGCAGATGCCGAGCCAGATTGGCCATGACGAACAGCAGATCGCCGAATTCTTCTTCGATCGCGCTGCCGGCCATCTCGACCTCGCCGGCCGGTCGTGCATCGACCAGTTCGACTTCGAGTTCAGCGATTTCTTCGCGCACTTTCTCAAACACGGGGCCGATGTCGGGCCAATCGAAACCAACGTTGGCGGCCTTGGCCTGCAATTTGACCGCTCTCGTCAGTGCCGTCATGGTGATGGGTACATCGTCGAGCGCCGACGATGGCTGAGCGATGGTCGCGCTGCCGAGCCGAGCGCGATCCGCCGCTTTCTCGGCCTTCTCGTCGGCTTTGATTTTTTCCCAGAAGCCTTTAGCGGCCCCCGCCGAGCGCGCCGCTTCATCGCCGAACACATGAGGATGCCGTCGGATCATCTTGGCGGTGATCCCGCCGATCACGTCGTCGAGGTTGAACGCGCTTGCCTCCTCGGCGAGGCGCGCGTGGTACACGACCTGAAGCAACAAATCGCCGAGCTCTTCCTTGAGATCGGCTTTATCGCCTCGCGCGATGGCGTCGACAACCTCGTACGCTTCCTCGATCGTGTACGGGGCGATGGTCTCGAATGTCTGCTCGAGATCCCAGGGACACCCGGTTTTGGGTGTTCTGAGCGCCGCCATCACAGCTGCGAGATCGGTAAGCGGTGCTGGTTTTTTGTCGGTCATGAACGGACCTCGTCGGCGAACCGGGCTTGCAGCTTCACGTCGCCAGTTCCGTCGAACGTCGGCTGGCCGCCGCGACGGCTGCATCGAGCAGGGGTTGTAGTCCGTTATCGGACATTAAGATCTGTAAGGCCGCGTGCGTTGTGCCGTTCGGCGACGTCACGTTGCGGCGCAACTGGTCGGCGGGCAGATCCGAGTGATGCAGCAGCTCACCCGACCCCGCCACGGTCCACCGTGCGAGCTGTGCCGCGATGTCAGCCGGCAACCCAGCTTTGCGACCGGCCTCGGCAAGGCATTCTGCGAGCAGGAACACGTACGCCGGCCCCGACCCGGAAACGGCTGTCGCGGCGTCGATCTGCTCTTCCCGCTCGAGCCAGACGGCATCCCCGACCCCCCGTAAGAGCGCATCGCAAAGCGCCTTCTGTTTCAGCGTCACATGCGCATTGGACACGGCCGCCGTTATTCCGCGCCCGACCGAGGCCGGCGTATTGGGGATGGAGCGCACCACCGCGCGTCCGGCTGGCAGATGTCGTTCGAAACTCGCAAGTGTGCGGCCGGCGGCGACAGACAGGACCACGGTATCGGGACCGGCGAGACGGGCGAGTGGCGGAAAAACCTGTTCCATGACTTGTGGCTTGACGGCCATCAGCAGGACCGATGGCGGCGCCGACAAAGTCACGACCGGCACGCTTGTGATACCGGCTCGCGCGAGCAGGGCCGCGACCGTCGGATTCGGCGTCGGGTCCTGTACGACGATGCGCGCGGGATCCAAGCCACGATCCAGCCAGCCGGCGATCAGCGCGCCGCCCATGTTACCGGCACCCGCGACCACGAGTGTCCCATCGATCGAAAGTGGCATATCGTCCTCGGTGAGATCGGGTGTGTGATGGCAGCTGGTCTGTAACCATGTTCTTGATCGGGCGACAATGTCGCTCGCAAGCCACCCCTTGCGCTTTACTCCGACTTCGCCACATCTGCCGGCGCCATGCGCGACGACGATGCGCGACGAACTGGGAGGCGGCCGAATGGCCATCATCGACATTTTGAAGGCTGCGCAAGGTGGCGCAGCTATTGCTGAACTCGGCAAGGCGTTCGGACTGGATGCACGTCAGGTGGACGCCGTCGTCTCGGCGGTGGTGCCCGAATTGACGCGCAAGGTCGAGCGCAACACACTCTCGCGCGGCGGCCTCGCCGATCTCGTCGAGGCTTTGGGACAAGGTCATCACCGCGAATACCTGCGCAATCCGGCGCTGTATCGCAATCCCGCCGCCATCGATGACGGCAACGGCATTCTCGACCACCTGGTCGGTGGCAAGGACGGCAGTCGCGCGATCGCTGATCGTGCCGAAGCAGCGACCGGTGTCGATGCGGCTGTCATCCGTCAGATGTTGCCGGTGCTTGCCGGCATGACCATGGGCGGGTTTTCGCAGGAAGTTCAGGGCGCATTCGGCGACATTCTCGGCCGCATGGGACTACCGATGCCCGACGAACGGCAAGCCGGCGGCTCGAACCGCATGGGCATTCCAGACGTATCGCGCCTGCCGGGTGGCGAATCCGGCGCCGGCCTGCCGATGGGGGACGAACTGCCACCCGGTCAGTTGCCGCGCAGCGGTCGATCCGGCGGCTGGTCGCAACCGCCGACCGACCCACGTCCACAGGGCCAAGGTGGCGTCCGCACCAATTCCGGTGGCGGGCTCGAAATGCCCGATGCGCTGCCCCGCGAGGGCGAGCAGCGGTCGGGGCGCGGCGGCACAACGTTTCCGTTCCCAAGCGGTGGCGGCGACAATCCCTATGGCGACCTCGCCGACATCCTGCGTAAGGGACTTGGCCTGCCTGGCGGCAACGACGCACCGGCGCCGAGACGTCGCCCCCAAGAGCGTACGGACCAAGGTGGCAATTCGCCCTTCCCATTGCCGATGCCGGGAGGTGGCGGCCAAGGCGGCGGCATGCAGCTTCCCGGCGGCGCCATCGGCGGCGGCCTGTTGTGGCAGATCATCCGCTCAGTGCTCGGCAACGCGGCCGGAGGCTTCGAGAGCAAAGGCGTCATGGGCTACATCATCAAGGCAGTGATCCTGCGCTATGGCTGGAGCATTTTGCGCAGTATCCTTGGCCGGGCAATCGGGCGGTGAGGCGCGGCGATGCCGCGCTGTATATACCGGTGCGCGTGGGGCCCGAGAGCG
>JANOAW010000888.1:0-1760 GCA_031411355.1 Hyphomicrobiaceae bacterium
CCGCGCGACATGGCCTCCAAGCCAAGCGCACCGGTTCCTGCAAACAAATCAACTACGCGCGCACCGCCAAGTGAAAAGTTATCGATGCCGTGCGCTAGAATATTGAACACGCTTTCGCGGACGCGGTCAGAGGTCGGCCGCAGTCCTGCATGTTCGGGCGCAGCGATGGCTCGCCCGCGAAATTTTCCAGCTACAATTCTCATGTGTAGAAACGCGCGATGGCAAAACTACTCATCGCGCTTGCCGCCGCCCTGCCGAACCTTGCGATCTTCCGGGCTCTCCGAAAGTCCAAAACTTTGAGACAATTGCGGCCCAAGCTGTTCCGACAGCGTCCGCCGTTTGACCTGCTCGACAGCACCAGGCTCGAGGTCCAGCAATTGGAACGGCCCGAACGACAGGCGGATCAACCGGTTCACCTCGACGCCCAGATGCGTCAGGATTTTTCGCACCTCGCGATTTTTTCCTTCGCGGATCGCAATCGTCAGCCACATGTTCGCGCCCTGCACGCTATCGATGGCAGCCTCGATCGGACCGTATTGGACGCCATCGACCTCCAGGCCGTCTTTCAAAGCGGCAAGATCGGCGAGTGTAACGCGGCCACGCGCGCGAACCCGGTAGCGCCGCGTCCATCCCGTCGCGGGCAACTCCATGTAGCGGGCCAAACCGCCGTCGTTGGTGAGCAGCAGCAACCCTTCGGTATTAAAATCGAGCCGGCCGATCGAGATGACGCGCTCCATCTCCGGCGGCAGCTTGTCGAATACGGTCGGGCGTCCCTGCGGATCGGCGTGGGTCGTGACCAGTCCCTTGACCTTGTGATAGCGCCACAGCTTGACCGGCTCGGCTGACGGCAGCGCGCGGCCATCAACGATGATTTTGTCAGACGGACCGACTTCGCACGCCGGCGTCTTGAGTAGCTTTCCATTGACGCTGACCCGGCCATCTGCGATCCAGCGCTCGGCTTCCCGGCGTGAGCAAAGCCCGGCGCGCGCCATAGCCTTGGCGATGCGCATTGGTTCGCTGACGGCCGCGATGCCAGAGCCCGTCGAACGCGCGCGCTCGGGCGCGGTTTGTTTTGCAGCGGGCTTGTCGAGCTTCTTGAGTTTGGGTCGAAACGGGCTGTTGGCCATCGCGGTTGAACGGTCCTGATGTGAAAGCGTCTTATGACATCGCCGCGCTCCGTAAGCCATACCGCTGCGACCTTGATCGATGCGGCATTGGAAGACGCCAGAGAAGCCGGGCGGCGCGGCGAAGTCCCGGTTGGTGCGATATTGGTCGATGCAACTGGTATGATTATCGCCCGCGCCGGAAATCGCACGCGCGAGCGCCATGATCCGACCGCCCATGCCGAGATCCTAGCCATCCGCGAGGCCTGCGCCGCACTTGGCCAGGAGCGCCTACCCGGTTGCGATCTCTACGTGACGCTGGAGCCCTGCCCGATGTGCGCTTCGGCAATCTCGTTCGCTCGCATTAGGCGGCTCTATTACGGAGCGAGCGACCCCAAGAGCGGCGGCGTCGAACATGGCGCGCGAATATTCAATCAACCGACCTGTCATCATGCTCCCGCGATTTATAGCGGCTTCGGCGAGACGGAATCGGCGGCATTGTTGCGCGAGTTTTTCGCCGATCGCCGTCCGCCCGGCTAATCGGGCTCGAAGCTTTTGACGCGACGCTTGAGAAGGCCACGCCGCCGCTTGGGCGCAACGTCGAGCTCCTCGCTGACGGCCGCGCGTGAGGAAATCGCGGCGTGCGGTTCAGCCTGC
>JANOAW010000889.1:0-2944 GCA_031411355.1 Hyphomicrobiaceae bacterium
CGACACCCGTGCGAGGTGAGATAGACCCGGGCATGCCGATGCCGACCGTCGCATGCACTCTTCCCGCTGTTCGCTCGAGCATATCAACCATTTCGGCAATGGCACGAACGGTGCCGGGATAGTCGTGTTGTGGCGTCGCCCGACGCGTCTCGGCGCATACGATGTCGCCATCTCCAAACAGAATGCCGGCGATCTTGGTCCCGCCAAGGTCGATTCCGATCCTAAATCGAGAGATGTCAGGTGTCATGGCGGTCTCGGCGGAGCATTGTTCGCGGCAATGGCGCATTCGGCTCTGGTTCACGTCCAGTCACACTCTATCTATAGGATAGACTTGCCACCCGGAGCCTTTCACCATGCCCATGATGCCCCCGAACATGCCACCGCATCAGCGCACGCGCTATCTCATCGGCATGGTGGTCGTCCTCATCGGTCTGCTGATGATGATGCTGTTTGGCAAAAGTCCGGCGTTCGGGCAGGAAAAATTCAACACGGGGCCGATGGCGGCATTTGTCTACAAGTCGCAGCCGACGGCAGTGCCGCCGATGAAATTCGTCGATGCCAAAGGTGAGCCGAGATCTCTTGAGGATTGGCGGGGTAAGGTGGTGCTGCTCAATCTGTGGGCCACGTGGTGTGCACCCTGCCGCAAGGAGATGCCGGACCTCGACCGATTACAGCGCGAGATGGGGAACGCCACGTTCGACGTCGTGGCCCTCGGCGTCGATCGCGGTGGTGTCAAAGCCGCGGAAAAGTTTCTCGAACAGGTCGGCACGACGTCGCTTGCGCTGTACGTCGATCCGACCGCCAAAATGGCCAACGAGTTGCGGGTCATCGGCTTGCCGGCGACGCTGCTCATCGATGCGCAGGGCCGCGAAATCGGCCGCCTGCTCGGTCCCGCGGACTGGGCGAGTGATGAAGCCAAAGCGCTCATCCGCAGCGCGATGCGCTGAGCCGCTACCCAGCCGCAGAAAGTTATGGCTTACTTCTGCCGTCACTTACCGAAGGGAACGGCCGATGCTTCGTACAGGGCTCTTATCTGTTGCTTTGCTGCTGCTGCCGGCTCTTGCTTTGGCCCAGCAACCGGCGCCACCGGTGACCGCCGGTGCGCAAGCGAACTCGCCGATCAAGCGCACGCCCCTGCAGATGTTCGATGTCGCCGGCACCAACCAGACCACTGCCATCATGCGTATCGACGTGATCCCGAACGCCCAGATCGGCCGCCACACGCATCCCGGCGTCGAAGCCGGATATGTGCTCGAAGGCGACATGGTGCTGATCGTCGAGGGGCAACCGGACCGCGCGCTGAAAGCGGGCGAAAGCTATCAAATTCCGCCTGGCGCCGTTCACGACGGCAAATCAGGGCCGAACGGTGCCGTGGTCATCGGCACCTTCGTGGTCGAAAAGGGCAAGCCTATGGCAGCACCCGCGGCGCCCAAATAATGTCTCGGACGCTATTGGGACGATGGAGTCATCCTGCGTTCGGCGCGGATCGCGGTCGACGAGGCGGGCGTTAACGGCCCCGTCAACATAACCAAGCGAGGTGGCGGGCGCATCGGTAAATCCGATGCGCGCTCTGGTGCCAGTCGTGATCGGGCGAGCAGTCGTGCGGCGGGCGATGACACTGCCCGCAGATGCCACCCCGGCCGATCTATGACGGCGATCGGGAACGTGGCTGTGATAGCTCGCCAATTGCGCCATTTATGCAGGGTCGCGAGATTATCGGCGCCCATCAGCCAGACGAAATGTGCCTGCCGATAGCGCCGAGACAAGAATTGCAAGGTATCGATTGTGAACGGGCTGCCGAGTTGGGTCTCGAAGTCCGTCACGGAAATCCATCGCGCTCCCGCCACCGTTCGTGCCACGCTCATGCGGTTGTGCAGTGGTTCCAGCTGGCGCTTGTCTTTCAACGGATTACCCGGTGAAACGAGCCACCAGACGACATCGAGATCAAGTCGACGGCGGGCGATCTGGCTGATCTGGCGATGGCCCGCATGGGCGGGATTGAACGAGCCACCGAGCAAACCGATCCTGGCACCTGGAAATACGGGCGGCGTCTGTATGCCAAACATGCTCGGGCAAGATCGCATCGGTGTCGCTGTCCAGGACTATTACCGCCGTGGTAGCACCGGGGCGCCCTCAGCTCCACTCGCAGGCAGACGTCCATGCTCCCGATTCTCAAAGGCATCCGCATCATCGACGTGACCGCGGTCATCCTTGGCCCATACGCCGCGCAGATTCTCGGTGATCTTGGCGCCGACGTGATCAAGATCGAACCGCCCGAGGGGGACAGCATGCGCCCCATCGCGCCGCTCGCCGACACGGGCCTTTCACACATCTTTGCTAACACCAATCGCAACAAGCGCTCCGTCTGCCTCGATCTCAAGAGCGAGGGGGGGAAAGCTGCGCTGCGTAAACTCATTCCGACCGGCGACGTCCTCATCCACAACATGCGTCAGGACGCCCTGGACAAACTCGGTTTTAGTTTCGATGCCGTGCGCGCGATCAAGCCGGATATCATCTACTGCGCTGCCAACGGTTATGGACGTGACGGTCCTTACGCTGGCCGACCGGCATATGACGATGTGATCCAG
Source organism: Hyphomicrobiaceae bacterium (assembly GCA_031411355.1). GTDB lineage: Bacteria > Pseudomonadota > Alphaproteobacteria > Rhizobiales > Hyphomicrobiaceae > JABFRJ01. The sequence goes on from JANOAW010000889.1 coordinate 2,589, forward strand.
GCGGCGTCCGGCATCGCGGGATTATTTCAACTGCGCGACGGCGAGGCGCGCTACGTACCCTCCATCGTCGCCGACAAGGTGACCGGTTTGCATCTGGCTTACGCCGTACTTGCGGCTCTGCTCCATAAAGCGCGCACGGGGGATGTGCCGGGGTATGTCGAAATTCCCATGTTCGAGACCATGGTTGCGTTTGCCATGACCGAGCACATGGGCGCGGCGTCCTGGGGGGCGTCCGAAACGCAGGGGTATGCCCGTGTCGTCTCCCCGGATCGCAAGCCTTATCGCACCAAGGACGGGTTCATCGGCGTGTTGCCCTATTCAGAGGACAAGTGGGTGAAGGTGCTGACCGAAATCGG
>JANOAW010000890.1:0-3003 GCA_031411355.1 Hyphomicrobiaceae bacterium
GGCCTTTGCGCTGGTCAACAATGCGATCCTGTCGACAGCCCTGACCGGCGATGCGGCATGGTATGGCCGTTTCGATCACGGGCCTGGATGCTTTTCGATTTTGGATGTGGGCGCGGATTTCAGCGATGCGGTGGTCAAGGCCGTCAATGTGTGCGCGGACCCAGGTCCTTATGCATCACGCTTGAGCACGATGGAAAATCTCGTGGTGCAAGCCATGAAGGGGCGCTGAGGCATCTGACGACGCGTCCCGTCACGGCTCACATCTGCGTCGGCCCATACGAGTGCCGGCGCCTCGATCCATGACACTCGATCTATGAAATTGGGCGATGACGCTTGGGCGGATTATTGTTTGAAGGCTTCGCTCAGGCCACTGCACGGGCCATACGGACTGGTGAACACTTTAGAGCCCGAGTCACGGTCGCCGACACGTTCTTTCCAAGTCATTTCACCGGAACAGTAGGCTTTATGCAAGCGCGCTTTTTCGGCGGCCGCGAGCACTTTGCGCTGTTCGGGGTCGGCGATTTTGGCGTTCAAATCAGGCTCGCCATCGGAGCCCGATCCCGGCTCTGGCAAGCGGGTCGCATTGGGGGGGACGACCAACCCGGTGCGTTCGCGCAGTTTCGGTTCTGATTTGGAATTGCGTTGGGCCGCTTCACTGACGCCGAGGGCGTCGAACAGCTTGCCGTTCAACTCGACGCCGCCATCGCCGCAGGCGGCAACGAAAAACGCGGACGACCCGGCCACAAGGATGGCCAGATATTTTTGTTTCGACACGGATGCAATCATGTCCGAGGCTCCCCCGAGCGGATACGCACACGCAGGCTCGATCGACAGGCAACTCGACTGGTGACGCCAAACTGTGGCGGCGCAATGGTCGCCGTCAAACACCGGGTGTACGACTCGGCCAAAACGAATCGTACAACAGACCGATCACGCCGGCAACGATGGCGATGTCGGCAACGTTGAAGACGTACCAGTAAAAGCCGAAGGCGTGCAGCGAGATGTAGTCGATGACACCGCCGTGCAGCACGCGGTCGAGGGCATTGCCGAGTGCGCCGCCCATAAGAAGTCCGAGGCTGGCGGCGAGCAGGCGATTTTCGACTAGTCGAGCCAGCCAAATCGCGAGCACAAGCGTCGCCGATATGGCAAAAAGGGACAGAAAATATTGACCCGTCATCGAGCCGAGTGAGAACAGGCCATAGCTGATGCCGCGATTTTTGACGTAGGCGTAGTCCATGAACGGCGTGACGGTCACGCGCTGTCCTTCACTCAGTCGATACGCCCACAAAAACCACCATTTGTGAGCCTGGTCGACGAGGAAAGTCAGCACAGCGATCGTCAAGCCGAGCCGAGACAATCGCCCCCAGACGGCTGCGTGAATTTGTGCTGCGACATCCCCCATGACGGCTCCCGGCGACGTGCAATCGCGCCGCACGATTCGCGCACTCGTTAGATACAATGAAGCCGGGCCTTACCATGGGTAAGCCCGGCTTGCACGTCACCACGTCATGTTACGGCTTTTTCTCGTCCGGCTTCTTGTCGGCGGGGGCCGCCTCGGCTTTTTTCGGCAGTTCGACGGTTTCACCGCGCGCGAGCTTCAAAGCGATTTGCAGCTGCGTATCTTTTTCGGGCTCCCGCGGCACATAAGCGGAGGAACCGGATTCCTCTTTTTTATCCTTGCTCGCATTCGGGTCGTTACGCAGATGGCCTTTGAGGCTGGCTTCGCCACGCGGTTTTTCAGACACCGATTTCGGCTTCATGTCGTCGGGCAGTTCGTTTTCGATCAGCATGTCGGGATCGATCCCCTTGGCCTGAATCGATTTGCCCGACGGCGTGTAGTAGCGCGCGGTGGTCAAGCGAATGGCGCCGTTCTGGCCGAGAGGGATGATCGTCTGGACGGAGCCCTTACCGAAGGAGCGCGTGCCGATGATGGTCGCCCGCTTGTGATCCTGCAAGGCGCCGGCGACGATTTCCGACGCTGATGCCGAACCGCCGTTGATCAGAACATAGATGGGCTTGCCGTCCGAGATATCCCCTGCGCGAGCGTTGGCGCGCTGCATTTCTTCGGCGTTGCGGCCCTTGGTGATGACGATCGCGCCCTTCTCGAGGAAGTCGTCGGAGATGGCGATCGCCTGATCGAGCAGGCCACCGGGATTGTTGCGCAGATCGATGACGAAGCTCTTCACCGTCTTGCCGTCGGCTTTGAGCTTGTCTTTCAACGCGCCGACTTCTTTCACGAGACCCGAATGGGTCTGTTCGTTGAAGGTGGTGATCTTGGCGTAGATGATGTCGCCTTCGAGGCGCGCTTTTACCGGTTTGATCTGGATTTTATCGCGCACCAGTTTGAGGTCGAACGGCTCGTCGCGGCCTTTGCGCACGATCGTGAGCACGATCGGGGTATTGACGAGGCCGCGCATTTTTTCGACCGCCTGATCGAGGGGCAGGCCGAGGATCGAATCGCCATCCAAGTGCGTGATGAGATCGTTCGACTGCACGCCGGCACGGGATGCAGGGGTGTCGTCGATCGGCGCCACGACCTTGATGACCTGTTGCTCGCTGGTGACCTCGATGCCAAGGCCGCCGAACTCGCCGCGCGTCTGCACCTGCATGTCCTTGAACGATTTCGGGTTCATGTAGGACGAATGGGGATCGAGCGACGCCAGCATCCCGTTTATGGCGCTCTCGATGAGCTGCGAATCCTCGGGTTTGTCGACATACTCGTTGCGCACGCGCTCGAGCACGTCGCCGAAAAGATCCAGCTGGCGATAGATTTCATTGTTGGGAGTGGTCGCGGAAAATGTGCGAGACACGTTGAACATACTGGTCGCTGCGGCAACACCGGCGACACTCAAAAAACCCCAGAAGGCAAGGTCAGATTTGCGGCTCATTCGATCGATCTCCGACTTGTCGCTTCCGTGAAGGCTACAGGCAACTTCGACAGATTGTCCACTCAACCGCGCGAAAATTGAGGCAAAAACGGCGTCACATCCTCGGCATCGGCAT
>JANOAW010000891.1:0-1572 GCA_031411355.1 Hyphomicrobiaceae bacterium
GGCACCGTCGGCTTTGCGCTGCCGGACGTGTCGGTGCGGGTTGCCTCGCCCGATGGTGTGGTCGTGCCGACTGACGAGGTTGGCGTGTTGGAGGTCAAGGGGCCCAACGTGTTCATCGGGTATTGGCAGAACCCCGAAAAGACCAAGGAAGACTTCCGCCCCGACGGCTATTTCATCACCGGCGACATCGCGCAAATGCAGACCGATGGGCGCATCACGATTGTCGGACGCGCCAAGGATCTGATCATTTCGGGCGGCTTCAACGTCTATCCCAAGGAAATCGAAACCGAGGTCAACGCCATCGCCGGTGTCGCCGAGAGCGCGGTCATCGGAGTGCCGCATCCGGATTTTGGCGAAGCTGTCGTCGCGGTCATCGCGAAGTCGCCCGACGCAATGTTGCCCGACGAGAAAGTTGTCATCGCGGCGTTGGCTGAACGATTGGCCAAATTCAAATTGCCAAAGCGCGTGTTCGTCGTCGACGATCTGCCCCGCAACGCCATGGGCAAAGTACAGAAAGCCGAGTTGCGCAAAACCTACGGCGGCGTCTTCCAGCAAGGCTGAAGCGGGCGCATGGCTTGCCGGAACAAGAGCCGCGGCGCAGATTGATCTTGATATCGAATGTCGAACGTCGGTAATCGGCCGATCGGGGGAGAGCGGGATTTGACACGCCTCAGTGGAGCAGCCGTCGCCATCACTGGCGCGGCGAATGGAATCGGTCGTGCCTTGGCCCACGCCTGTGTGGCTCGTGGCGCCGACGTCGCCATCGCCGACAAGGACGAGGCCGCGTTACGCGCCGTCGCAACCGACTTGGCTGCGATGGGGCGCAAGGTATCGGTGCACACACTCGACGTCTCGAACGCAGCATTGGTCGAACAATTTGCGACCGCAGCCATCTCGGCGCATCCCGGCCTGAACATTGTCGTCAATAATGCCGGCGTCGCGCTCGCTGGCCAATTCCACGAAATCTCCCAAGCCGACATGGACTGGCTCATGGGCATCAATTTCGGCGGTGTGGTCCACGGCACGCGCGCGTTCCTCCCGCATCTGGCCAAACAGCCGGCGGCCCACATCGTCAATCTCTCCAGCATTTTCGGCATCGTCGCCCCGCCGGGACAGACCGCCTATGCCGCGGCCAAATTCGCCGTGCGCGGATTTTCAGAAGCCTTGCGTCACGAGTTGGCGATGAACGGAAGTTCTGTCCGCGTCTCTGTCGTGCATCCCGGCGGCATCCGCACAGGTATCGCGCGCGCGGCCCGCGTCGGTGCCTTCATGACCGACAACAAGCGACGCGCCGACGGCATCGAACGTTTCGACGCCTTCACCGAGACGACGCCCGAGCTGGCCGCCGCGACCATCCTCGACGGCATCGAAGCCGATGCGCCCCGCATCCTGATCGGCGCGGACGCTCGCCGCATGGATCGCGTCCAGCGACTGCTGCCGGCGACCTATTGGAAGACCATCGCCAAGGGCATCGAAAAGAAAATCGCTGCGTTCGAAAAAGCGAAAATCAAGAGCTGACGATGGCGAGCTTCAATGCCTGGGTTCTGAATGCGATCCTGCGCTTCACGATGA
>JANOAW010000892.1:0-2238 GCA_031411355.1 Hyphomicrobiaceae bacterium
CCGGCGAGTGACACGATGCGCACCGGCACGGCCGCATCGAACAGCAGCCGACCGACCGACTGCGTCACTGCACCGAACCTGGGTGCCCCCACAACCGTGCGGTTACGCGGCGCGGTTTCGCGCATGCCGTCAAAATGGAAATCGGCGCCGTCGACCACGACGCGAGGCGGGTCGTGCAGGACGAAAACCGAAACAGGTGTGCGGCGAGATATTTCCAAGACAATACGTGCTTGGCGCGCATCTCCTTGTAGGCCGACGCTGACGACGGCAACAGGGTCGCCGGGCTTAGGCGGTTCAGCGATCTGGGTGGCAAGAGCTGTCCACGGTGAAGCGTCGCCTTGCAACGGCTTTGGTCGTGACCGGTCTGGCAGCGTTTGGACGACATCGGTCGAAAACGGTGGGGTCGAAAGCGGTGGGGTCGAAAACGGCGCGGTTTGAGCGCACGCGGGCGCACATGCCGTGGCGATGATCCACAGCAAAGCACATGCCCGTCCAATTTGGGTCGATGGCGACATATCGGTCGGGACTTTAACCATTCGCCGGTCAATAGACCTGCTCCAGCCAGTGACGCGGCGACGGTCCTGTGAGTGTGTGTCCAAAAGCGCGCACTTGCGATATTTGTCGGACCCGTTTAAGGCATGGACGTGTGGCGCGAAGCAGTTCACTGTCGAAGGACGTGAATGGCCGCCGACGGAGCATCGACGTTCGCAGGGTGTCGATCAGAGCCTGCTCTGAACCCATCCAGCATGTCGGTTCCAATTTCGTCGGCTTGGCTACGCATGCTTTGCGGAGTTATGCCCGACCGTCAGTCTTTGCCGCGAGCCCGTCGGTAGAGCCAGCCGAAACAGCGTAACACGCAGGATCGACGTGATCGACACCGTCCATCGGTGTTGATCGAGGAGCGCAGGCCTCCGATACGCCCGCAGAAATTGCCGCACAACCATCGCTGTTCGATGGTTCGCGGCATGAGAACCGTGTGAGCCGGCGCGCTTCGGCATTTGCTTATGTTCACACGATCGATGACGTACATTCGAACCGCCAAGGACGGGCCCATGCCCCGGTTCCGGCACATCGATGATCCTTTAGACACCGCCTCGGGCGGTGCCGAGAGCTCATCTGCCGCGTTTCCGCAGCGCACGGCCGATGTTCACGGTGTCCCCTTTCAATCCCAGCGCGGCGCCGCACTACGGCGCGTCGGCCTGATGTCGACTGTGTGTTCGCCCTCACCCGCTTCGCGGGACGTGCGATCATTGCTGCATTCGACTAGGACCGAACCCGCCATGACCGGCGTCTGTCGCGCAACCGCAGACACAGTACAATGGACAACACCAAAGCCAATAAGATGCTCATCGACGCGAGCCATGCGGAGGAGACGCGCGTCGTCGTTCTCCGCAATGGCCGCGTAGAGGAATTCGACTTCGAAAGTGCGACGAAAAAACCACTTCGTGGCAATATTTACCTTGCGAAAGTGACTCGGGTAGAACCGTCTCTGCAAGCCTGTTTCGTGGAATATGGCGGCAATCGGCATGGCTTCCTGGCCTTCGCCGAGATCCATCCCGATTATTATCAGATCCCGGTCGCAGACCGTCAGGCCCTCCTCGACGAAGAAATGGCGGCCGAGCTCGAGGCTGAGCAGGAGGCCGATGAACGCGCGGAACGGATGGCATCGCGCCGTCAGCGCAACGATTCGGGTAACGACTCTGGTCCCGATTCTGGCCCAGATTCTGGCCCAGATTCTGGCCCCGACAACAACGCCACCGACCAGCCGCACGAGGCCGCGTCCGACGCAAACGATCAACCCGATGCAGCGCACGAACACGGGTCCGACGACGCCTCGCATGCCGATGCGCCTGCACAAGCCCACGAGCATTACCGCGCCGAAGCCGAGACGACCGGTTTGACGCCGGCCGATGAACGGATCAGCGACGCACCATCGGCGTCCGTGCATCTTGATCACGACTACGCGCACCAGGATCATCATGGTGGGCACGATCGCGACGACGGGCACCATCACGAGCGCCATGCCGACGGAAACACCGACGACGAAGGCCATGGCCACGTCGAAGACGTGCCCGGCCAAGGTGACGAACAGCCAGAAACGATCTCTGGCAACGAAGATCAGCCCTCTGCTGGTGCCGATGTCTCGGAAGACATGCCGGAGCGTCCGCGCCGTCCGCGCCGTCGCCCGTACAAGATTCAAGAAGTCATCAAGCGTCGGCAGGTCATGCTGGTGCAGGT
>JANOAW010000893.1:0-3056 GCA_031411355.1 Hyphomicrobiaceae bacterium
AGCGGCTTTGCGACCCTTCGCGCTCTTCGACAAAACGTCGACGACGCGCTGCGACGCGGCACGCTCGTCGATCTTGTCGACAGCCGCGATTTCGCGAGCCATGCGATCGAGGGCAGCTTCGTACAGTTGCCGTTCCGAATAAGATTGCTCGGGCTGATTCTCGGCACGATAGAGATCGCGGACAACTTCGGCGATGGAGGTCAGGTTGCCGGAGTTGATCTTGGCTTCGAACTCCTGCGCCCGCCGGCTCCACATCGTCCGCTTGATACGAGCTTTGCCTTTCAGCGTCTCCATTGCCCGCTTGACTTCGCCGTCCTCGGCGAGCTTGCGCATGCCGACTTGCTGGGCCTTGCCCGTTGGCACGCGGAGTGTAAGTTTGTCTTTTTCGAACGTGATCACAAACAATTCGAGCGCCATTCCGGCGATCTCCTGCTCGTCGATCGCGACGATGCGGCCGACGCCGTGAGCCGGATACACGATCCACTCGTTGGTTTTGAAGCCGTGCCGTGTGCTGACTGATTTCTTCGGGTCACCAGCGGCGGCGACCTGCTGCACCGGCTTGACGGTCAACGGCGCCACTGGACGCGCTGCCGGTAGGACCGCGGCTTTGATCACTGCCGACGTCGCCGGTTTGAACATCGGCACAGCCGGCTTGGCGGGCGATGCGCTGGTCGTCGCAGGTTTTGCAGTCGCAACGGCTTTCGTCGCCGCAGGCTTCACGGCCTCGGCCTTTTTGGCAGCGGTGTGGGGCATGTCGACCTTGGGTGCGGTGGCTTTGACGACGGATTTCGCCGACGCTGATGAGAGGCTAGGTTTAGCTGAGGCGGGCGGCTTTTTGATGGTGACGTGCGCCGCAGCGACACTTTTCGGAGCGGAGGCCTGTGCGACTTTAGGCGATGTCGGCCGCGCAACTGGCTTAGACGATTTGGCAGCAGTGGGTTGCGCCATCGCTTTTGCTTTCGCCTTGACCGGCGCCGTCTTGTTCTGTGCCGCCGTCTTGTTCTGTGCCATTGTCCGTCTCACTCCTACTCACGCCGTCTCAGATCGCCGGCGATCTGGCCATCGCACGACGGAGGCCAAAGCGATCCCGGCACGTGTTCCCGAAGGGAACGCTGCACTTCAAACCAACACCACGACGCCTCGCATGTGCGAGGCACCGCCCGTCAAATCATTGCAAGTCTCGAGCCCCCGCTACGACATGAAAACTATAACCGTCGGCCGTGTGTGGCCTGAGTTCGCACTCACCCTGTTGCCCGCCTGCATCGCTGTGCCAATTATGCGCCGACTGCCCTATGATTCAGTTGTATTCGGCGGTCACATCTGTTCGTTGGCGACGCGAGAACTCGAACCGCGGTTCATGCGCATCAAACGACAAGAAATTCCGAAGCATAACCCTTAGCGGGCGTCGGAACTTTCGCGTTTTCCTCACATAGAGGGAACATAACACAATGTTCACGCATTTTGAAGGGTTCAAACGCGCAAATCGGCTGAGATGACGGCGAAATCGTTACGTCGGCCGTGTTGTATTGCAATAGATGACGGGCGCCTGCCGTCACTCAAATCGGGCCGGACAGTAGATAAATCCCCACGCGCAGTCCCCCACGCTCGGTCGACCAAGCGCCCATCTGACGGGACAAGTGGCGGCGCAATTGAGCGCCAGCGAGGCCAACAGCCTCAGTTGCCTTCGCCTGGCTTGTCCGTGAAGTACTTTTCGAATTTGCCTTTTTCGTCCCGATATTTGTCGGCGTCGGCTGGATGCTCGCGCTTGGCCACGATGTTCGGCCATGTCTCGGAATATTTTTTGTTCAACTCCAGCCACTTCTCAAGGCCGGGCTCGGTGTCCGGCTTGATTGCGTCGACTGGACACTCCGGTTCGCACACACCACAATCAATGCACTCGTCGGGGTTGATGACGAGCATATTCTCGCCTTCGTAAAAGCAGTCCACCGGACAAACTTCGACACAATCGGTGAACTTGCACTTTATGCAGTTCTCGTTGACGATGTACGTCATGGTGTCAGTCCTGGGTCGAAGTTCTAACGCAATCCCGTAACTTAAGCGCATGCGGCGGCGCAACATCTGCCGTGTCGCAGGCGGTGCGTGCTCAGGCGGTCACTCACCGGTACTGGTAGTGTCACTGGTACTGTCACCGTCCCAGCCACTGTCACCGTCGTGTCCCAGCCACTGTCGCTGTCACCGTCGACCTGATGCGAATTGCCAGATGATCTCGGCCGCATCGATGTCATGGCTCATCTTGCCGGCACCGCGATCGACAGGCCGCAGCGATGCCGGGCGCGTCGGCAGCTGATGTCCACCCCCAACGATACGATAGAACACGGTATCGGCATTCTGCGAACAGTTTTGCGCCGCGATCAACTCGATTCGCGTGCCGTCGTTACTGTCGGCATCGGGCAGTGTGACCACCTCGCCCGGCGCGCAGCCGTTGACCTGGCCCCAATACTGAAACGTCGCATCGGCGGATTGGACGAGACCCGTCGTCGTGGTCAATTTACCGCCGCCGAACGGCATCATGGTGTCGGCGGTCCCGGCAAGCATCAACATCGGCTTGCGCTCGCTGGGCTGACATTTCTGGCGCAGGTCGGCGGGCATGTTGGCAAGCAACGCCGCATAGGACGAGAACAGGCCACGCGTTTCACACGCCAATCGATAAACCATCATGCCCCCGCCATCGATGCCGACCACGGCCGCATCGCCCTGTGATCCAAGTCCGCGATCGGCCAGTTGCTGCACAAGCGCGCGCAGGAAACCGACGTCGTCACCACCTGGTTGTTGGCGTTGCGGCCCCTCGCCGTGGCGACCGTCGTTCCAATTGCCGTTGAGTGCGTCCGCATAGGCGACGGCGAAGCCCTCGCGCTGGGCGATCGCGTCGATGGCGAGCGAGCGCCGGATCCGTGCCGCCGTACTGCCGGTCTCGTGCAACACCAGCATCAGCGGCATCGCCTGACCTGCGGCGGCCTGCCGTGCCGGCCGGAATAGGTCATAGCTGCGGGTCACGTTGCCAAAGGTGATCTGCTCGGCTGCAGCAGGCCCGGCCG
>JANOAW010000894.1:0-2398 GCA_031411355.1 Hyphomicrobiaceae bacterium
GAGCGTTGCCACGACGATGTGGTCTAACTTCACGTGGCCGGTCGCGAGAACATCCTGGAGGGTTTTGGCCATCATCTCGAGGACGATGATCACCTTGGCGCCACTGTCCTTCAACTGATGTTCGAGTTCGCGTGGCGTATAAAGGGGATTGACGTTCACGACCACGTAGCCGGCGCGCAGGATGCCCGCGACGGCGACCGGATATTGCAGCACGTTCGGCGTCATGATCGCCACGCGATCACCCGGCTTCAGCCCTTTGGATTGCAGCCAGGCGCCAACGGCCCGCGAGCCGGCGTCGACGTCGGCATAGGTCATGGTCTTGTCCATGCACGTATAGGCCGGTCTATCGGCGAACTTCTTGAAGCTTTCCTCGAAGATCTGGACGATCGATTGATATTGTCCGACGTCGATGTCTGCCGGAACGCCGTCGGGGTATTGCTTCAGCCAGATTCGTTCCATGATTTTCCTCGCCGCCCAGTGTTCCGTCGATGCCGGAGATCGTTGCCTGCCGTCCCGACCTTGCCGCACCAATACCGAGGCAAGCGGTGAATGCCAAGGATCTCGCGACCGCGTCCGGTCAGAATCGCACGCCGCCGGCCTTTCGACCGGCGGCGTGCGTGCGTGCGGCATCTCCTCAACTCAACTCAACTCACAGGCACTTGAAGACCGTCGACCCGCATTTGACGTAGCTGATCTCGTCCCAGGCGCAGCAGGGCTCTTCCGATTTGCAAACCCAGGCTCGCGCTTCACCCGACGGAAACTTGTGCCGGCAGACTTTTTCGCCAGGACCGGCCTTCGGCATGGCACTCGCTGACGGAGCGGATTTCTTGGGCGCGGGTGCGGTTTGGGCGGCGGCTGCCCCGCAGACCAGGATCGACGCTGCGGCCAAGGCGCTGAGTAGGGTGATTTTCATGACAACCTCGATCGTTGCTGTAACGGCCGAGATCATGCCGCATCGAGGCACGAGGCGGGTTGTATTTGCGCCACGCGATACCAACTTCGGCGCGGCCGGTTGCCAGGTCGTCGCGGGTGAACGGCCGTTGAACAACGCCTTTATCTCAGCGTTAGTTTGGGGACCTACGGGTGGCGCAATCAAAGCGCTTTATGTGCTCATGCCTCGAACGAGAGGCCAGTTCGAACGCACCCGAGGAACACCCAATGAAATCCATGATCTCGATCGCCGCTCTCGCCGCTGTTTTGGCGTCGCCGGTGTTCGCCCAGACCGCACCCTCGACCGCGCCGGTGACAGCGCCAGCCGTCAAAGTCGAAGCACCGAAAGCACCGGCTGCGACCATGACGGCACCTGCAGTCACGACGCCGGCCGCCAAAGTTGAAGCGCCGAAAGTGCCTGCCGGTTCGGCGTCGGCTCCTGCCGTCACGACACCGTCCGTCAAAGTGGAAGCCCCCAAGGCAACCGTGACCGCGCCTGCCGCAACGGCTCCCCTCGCCACGGCGCCGGCCAAGGTCGAAGCTCCTAAAGTGACGGCTCCGGCAACGGCTCCGGTGACGACACCGGTTGCTCCGAAGGCTGAAGCCCCCAAGGTCGATGCCCCGAAGTCGGCCGGTTCTGCGCCGATCTCACAGCCGATGGGCGTCGGCGCACCTAAAGTCGACGTCAAGCCGGACGTGAAGCCGTCGACCGCCGTGACGGCACCCGCCGTCAAGATGGACGACAATAAGGTCGATACCGCACCGGTCAAGAAGTAACCCGATCACCTGTCCCGATCGAGCGACAGGTCAGGCGAGAGCCTGAAACCCCGGCGGAGCCATCCGCCGGGGTTTTATCTGTCATCACTATCGCAATCCGCGCGCCGGCAAGAGGAACCAGAGATCCCGCAATATCGGCACCAGCGAGGCGACGAGCAACGCCGCCATGCCGACATTGAAAATACGGATGCGTCGCTTGTTGCCGAGCCAGCGTTGCAGCCAAACGCCGAACATCGCCCACAACGCCGTCGCCGGCCAGGCGATGATGCAGAACGTCGATGTGAACAATGCCACCGACGGCCAGAAATTGTCGGCGGGAACGTAGCTCGCCAAGCCACCAACGGCGATGATCCAGGCTTTCGGATTGACCCACTGGAACAGACAGGATTGCAGAAACGTCACCGGCTTCGCCGTCGCCCGAGCATCCGCGTCACCGACGCCCAGATCCGCCGACAGGGCAATTTTCCACGCCAGCCACAACAGATAGAGGGCGCCGACGATCTGGATCGCCGGATACGTCCATGGCACCGCCGTCAAAACCGAACCTAGTCCCAAGGCAACTGCGAGCTGCATGGCCGGAAAGCCGAGGGACACGCCCCAGATCATCGGAATGGTGGCGCGGAAACCGTGGTTCACCCCCGACGTCAAGGCCACGACGTTGTTCGGCCCCGGCGTCACGGCGGTCACGAAT
>JANOAW010000895.1:0-1512 GCA_031411355.1 Hyphomicrobiaceae bacterium
GCAAAGTAGGCGTCGATCTCCGGCAACTGATGTCGCCCTGTCCAGACGAAAACGGCGTCGTCGACTTCCTGCAGGATGCGTGCGATGCGTTGCAGAAACTGCGGGTTGCGGATCTTCTCCTCGCGATTGATCGTGTAGAGAACGATGTTCGAGCGGCGCGCGTGCTGGACCACGGGGCTCAAGGGGCCTACAGGCTTCAGCGAAACCTCGCCGCCGAAAAGCGGTGCCGCCTGCAACCAGCGTCGGCCATCGATCATCTGGGCCCGACGCAGCCCGGACCGAAACGAACATCGATGCTTCAGATGTTCGAAGCAAGACAACTGGTACTTCATCGTCAGCCAGCCCACGCGGCTTGATGGCAGCAGCCCAGTGAGGTAACTGATCGCCACGGGGACCGAGACGATGATGAGTCGGTCGTAGGCGCCCGCCGCCAACATGCGAGCCGCCTCTAGGGTGGGGCCGCGTAAGGCGCCTTCCGCTCGCAGAACGTGCACCTCCAAGTCCCAACGGAGGATCAACGCATCGAGGGCTGGAGAAAGTTGCTTGCCGGCCACCACACCGGCAATGCCAATCTTTATCGCCTCCTCTGGATGCGCTTCCAGGTACGCGCCGATCAACTCGCAAAACAGCAAGGTGTGTGCGTAATCCGCTGCCAGGTTGTGAACGAAGAACAGCAGACGACCGGCGACTCCTTCTAACGGCGACATCGGCGGCGCATCCTCTGTACCGAGGCGATACATGGGTGAATCGAGCATCCCAAGAATCACCTCGAAGTGCGATTGCTGCTCGAAGCGCTTGACCAATAGGGGGTCCAAGTCCTGTTCGACGCGCAGCGCTCCGCGGGCGTCGCCGGCTTTGGCGTAAGCCTCGATCAACGGCAGCACAACTCGCCGCATCAGCAACTGCGCGTCTTCGGCGCTCTTGGCCGAGGGCAGGCGCGCCATGACTTCCTGTCTCGCCCGTTCCAGCTCGCCGGCCTCGCAGCACATTCGCACCTCGTCCGCCAAGCGCTGGGTTGTGACCTGGGGGGTGTCCTCAACCGTCACCGCCGCAGACGGCGGCGCGGGCGTCGGGCCTTTGCTGCCGGAAGACGCCGAGCCACTGAGGCCTTTCAACATTTTCAGTAGCAAGCCCATGGGTTCGGCCCCCAGTTACGTCGAAGATCCGGGGGCAATGGAAGAGATGGCCTCGAACTCACTGGATGGGCGCGCGCAGATTGGCGAAGTGGTCTTCTGCGGCGTTGGTGGCATCAAAGAAGTAATGGCGGGCGAAGGATCTCAAAGCCTGACCGAAGCGCCGCCGCAGGCCTGCGTCACGCGCAAGGCGAACGGCCTGGCGCACGAAGTCATCGTCGCCCTTGCATTGAAGCGTGATGCCGTCGGCCCGCAAGGGGCCGATCAATGCATCGAGGTCAGCCAGAGCCGGCGCACCTGTCTCGGCCTCGTAGGCCGGCCAGAACGTGCCGACCCACGTAACGGCTTGGGCGTCGGTCACTATCGGCACGCCGACGGC
>JANOAW010000896.1:0-2058 GCA_031411355.1 Hyphomicrobiaceae bacterium
GCTTCGAGGTTCTGGAGACGATCGGCCATCCCACGCCCTCGCGCGACATGTCGAACGTGGCACTGCGCATCCGCGCGCTCAATCCGGATCTCGTGATTCCGTCGAGCTACTACGGCGAATTCGTGCTGCTCGCGCGCACGATGCAGCAACAGAAGATCCGGCCGAAAGGCATCTACGCCGCGCTCAATGGCGCCGCATCAAATTTCCGCTTCGTCAAGGAATTCGCCGAGGCCGCGAATTTCGTCATGGACTGCAATCACTGGGCCGATCCGCGCAAGCCGAAGACAGCGCAGGTGCGGGCGTTGGCTGAAAAGGACGGCCGTTTCTGGCTCTACAATACGCCGCTCAACTATTCAGCCGTGCGGCTGCTCGCCGATGCGATCGAGAAGGCCGGGTCGGCTGATCGCGGCAAGATCATGGAGGCGCTGGCTGCGTCGACGTTTGCCGATCACATCATGCCCTACGGCCCGACGAAATTCGTCAACGGCCAGAACATGGGCGCGGCGCCGGTCAACACCCAGGTCCAGAACGGCGACATCAAGGTGATTTTCCCGACCGAGTTCGCCGACGCCAAACCGGTGTTTCCGGCGACCTGACGGGTTCATGCTCAAACTCGAAATCTTTGCGTCGGCGCTCGCCAACGGCCTCCTTACGGGGGCCGTCTACGCGCTCATCGCACTCGGGCTGACGCTGGTTTACGGCGTGCTGCACATCATCAACTTCGCACATGGCGCCATGCTCACGCTCGCCATGTACGCGGTGTTGGTGTGTCACGCGTGGTTGAAGATCGATCCGTATCTGGCGGTTTTCATTCTCACACCGCTGTTCTTCGGCCTTGGCTACATCGTCCAGCGGTTTGTCATCGGGCCGGCGAGCCACGGCGATGACAGCAACATTCTGTTGGTCACGCTCGGCCTTTCGATCGTGATCGAGAACGGGCTGTTGATGACGTTCAAATCGGACACGCGCTCGATCGACGTGCCGTACGGCTTCTCGGTCATCGAGATCGGTGCGCTGTTCCTGTCGACGCCCAAGGTGATCGCTTTCGCGGTCGCATTCATCGTTGCCGCAGCGCTCGGTCTGGTGCTGCTCGCGACCGACACCGGCAAGGCCATCCGCGCCGTTGCCAAGGAACGCATGGGGGCGCAGCTGTCCGGCATCGACGTCGATCATGTCTATGGCATCACGTTCGGCCTCGGCGCGGCGTGCCTCGCCATCGCCGCCTGTCTACTGATGCCGACCTATCTCGTCAGTCCGCGCGCCGGCAACGCGTTCGTGCTGGTCGCCTTCACCATCGTCGTGCTCGGCGGCATGGGCTCGATCGGCGGCGCACTGGCGGGCGGTCTGATCATCGGCGTGGTCGAAAGCCTGTCGGGTTTGTATTTCGGCGAAAGTCTCGGTCAACTCGGCATCTTCCTGATCTTCATCGCGGTGCTGTTGTTGCGGCCGACGGGTCTGTTCGGAGCCAAGGCATGAAAAGCGCCTCGCCCGATCGCACACTGCCGCTGATCGGCGTGGTCACGCTGCTGCTGGCTGCGTTGCCGCTCGCCATGACCTCGAATGTGATGCTGAATTTTCTCGCCTACGCCATGATCATCGCGCTGGCGGCCCAAGGCTGGAACATCCTCGGCGGTCTTGGTGGACAATTCTCGTTCGGGCATGCGGCCTTCTTCGGCACCGGCGCGTACACGATGGCCCTGGCGCAGGTGCGGTTCGGCATACCGCCGTTGCTCGCCCTGCCGATCGCGATCGGGCTTGGTGCATTGGTCGGCTATGTGATCGGCCTGCTCAGTTTTCGTGCCAAACTGCGTGGCTCGTATTTCGCACTGGTTACTCTCGCCTTTGCCGAAGTGCTGCGCATCACGGCCAACGCCTGGAATTTCACCGGGGCCGCTGCGGGTGTGCTGGTGCCGTTGAAGCTCGACGCCGCCAACCTGCAATTCGCCGACCCCCGTATGGCCTTTTGGTTCGGCCTAGCTCTGGTCGTCGGCTCGTTGCTTGTCACCTATGGCGTTACGCGCTCGCGCTTTGGCGCACACCTCGTCGCCATCCGCGAGA
>JANOAW010000897.1:0-5435 GCA_031411355.1 Hyphomicrobiaceae bacterium
GCGCCGTCGCACGGGGGCTGCGAAAGTGATTCTGATCGGTCAGTCCCGCGGTTGCAACACGGTGCGCAACTACATCAAAAATGGCGGCGGCGCGGAGGTCACCGCGCTCGCGATCCTCACCGGCGGCGTCAATCACGGCGTCATCATTTCGGACAAGGCGTTGGTCGGCAGCGAGTTCAATGGTGCATCGGCGTTCCTGCAGGATCTGAATGCGACGCCGGGCGAAGTCGTGGCGGGTGTGCGCTTCGTCACCATCCGCAGCCGCGACAACGACAAATTCGCCCAACCCGACGGGCGCCATCTCGGCATGCCCGGCACACCAACCGGCATCGGCTTTGACGGACCCGAGTTGAAGGGCGCCGAAAACATCGTCATTGCCAACATCGATCATCGTGAGACCGGCTATGGACCAGAAGCGTTTGCTGCGATGTGGACGGTGATCACGGGCATCACGCCGTTGTCATATATTCCATCGATTGCAAAAGCTTGGGCGATTTCTGGTAAAGTGTCAGGCTTCGAAGCCGGCGCACCGACCAATATCGGGCTCGGTGGCGCTTTGGTCGAGGTCCATGGCGTGGCGGCCAAGACCGGCGAGCGCGTCGGCGCACCCCTCTATGCGGGCACGACGGCGGCCGACGGACTGTGGGGGCCATGCACGATCAGCGACGGCCAATCGATTGAAATCGTTCTGCACGTGCCGGGTTATCCCGTCACGCACATGTATCGCTCACAGTTCGAGCGCTCGAGCAATCTCGTGCATTTGCGGCCCGCCGTTCTTGCCAAGGACGATCCGGAGGCTGGTAGCGTGGTCCATCTCACGCGTCCGCGCGGCTACTTCGGCGAGGGCCGTGGCGACATCGTGGAACTCGGCGGTAAACCCGCCGAGGGCATTCCGGCCGGGGTCGCAACCGTTGCCACCGCCAAGCTCAGATTGCCTGATGGCCCGACGCAGACCGTCGTCGGCCGCTTCAACGACGAAACCATCGCCGCTCGCTCGTGGCCGATGAAGGAAAACCGCGTCAGTGTCATCGAACTGACCTGGTGATCCCCACCCACATCGACGCATCCGGTGCCGCATCGGGTGGACGCGCTCGGGAGCCCCGTCTAAGGCAGGCGCATATGCCGCCCGAGGATGCCCGCCATGACCGCTGTCACTGATCTCCGCCCGATGGCGAACGCTATCCGAGCGCTCGCCATGGATGCGGTGGAAAAAGCCAAATCCGGCCACCCCGGCATGCCCATGGGCATGGCAGACGTGGCAACCGTCTTATTTGCTGAGGTCTTGAAATTCGACGCCAGTGAGCCGCAATGGCCCGACCGCGACCGGTTCGTCCTGTCGGCGGGGCACGGGTCGATGTTGCTTTATGCATTGCTGCATCTGAGCGGCTTCCCCGGCATGTCGATGGACGAGATCCGCAATTTTCGCCAGCTCGGCGCCAAGACGGCCGGACATCCCGAATTCGGCCACGCGCCCGGTATCGAGACGACCACGGGTCCGCTCGGGCAAGGTCTCGCCAATGCGGTCGGCATGGCGATCGCCGAAAAGATGCTCGCCGCCCGCCTCGGCAGCGACGCGGTCGACCATAAGACCTACGTTATCGCCGGTGACGGCTGCCTGATGGAGGGCGTCAGCCACGAAGCCATCTCGATGGCTGGCCATCTCGGCCTGTCGAAACTGGTCGTGCTGTTCGACGACAACGATATTTCCATCGACGGCGCGACCAGCTTGTCCGTCTCGGACGATCAGCTGAAGCGTTTCGAGGCCTGCGGCTGGCAGGTTTCGCGCATCGATGGCCACGACATGGCGGCCATTCGCGCCAGTCTCGCTGCGGCCCAGGACGCGACCAAACCGGTGCTGATCGCGTGCAAGACCACCATTGGCTACGGCGCACCGAGCAAAGCCGGCAAGGCGTCGTCGCACGGCTCGCCGCTCGGATCGGATGAAATTCGTGGTGCCCGCGAGAAACTTGGCTGGAGCGCGGCTCCGTTTGAAATTCCAAGCGACATCCTGTCGGCTTGGCGCGCCGTCGGCAAACGCGGCCAGGCCGCGCGCGCTGCCTGGGAAAAGCGCACGGCCGCGCTCGACAAATCCGTGTTTACAGACCCGATCACACCCGCCGTCGCCACCAGCATCAAGCGGGCCGTACTCGATCTCAAGGTCACCTTCGGCACGCAAAAGCCGAAACTCGCCACGCGGGAGTCGTCGGCCAAGGTGCTGGAAGCACTGTTGCCCGTCTGCCCCGCTTTGATCCTCGGGTCCGCTGATCTGACCGGTTCCAACGGCACCAAGACATCGCATTACAAACCGGTGACCCCGCAGGATTTCAGCGCCAATTATCTGCACTATGGCGTGCGTGAGCACGGTATGGCTGCGGCCATGAACGGCATCGCGCTGCACGGTGGCTTGGTGCCGGCCGGGGCGACGTTCCTGGTCTTCACCGACTATTGCCGCCCAGCGATCCGGTTGTCGGCATTGATGCAGCAGCGCGTCATCTACATCATGACGCACGACAGCATCGGCCTCGGCGAGGATGGTCCGACGCACCAGCCCGTCGAACATCTGGCGGCGCTGCGGGCGATCCCGAACTTGAATGTGTTTCGTCCGGCTGATGCGATCGAGGTGGCCGAGTGTTGGGAGCTGGCGCTGCTCAACACCGAGACGCCGTCGGTGTTGTCATTGTCGCGGCAGGGACTGCCGACGCTGCGGACCGACGCGACGCCTGAAAACAAGTCGGCTCGCGGCGCCTACATTCTGGCGGAAGGCGTCGGCGCCAATGGCAAAGCAAAGAAAAAGCGTGACGTTACGCTGTTTGCCACCGGCTCAGAGGTCGAGATCGCCATGGCCGCGCGGACCCTTCTCGCCAAGGACGACATCGCCGCGGCCGTGGTGTCGATGCCGTGCTTCGAGTTGTTCGAAAACCAGGATGCCCGCTATCGCGACAGCGTCATCGGCAATGCGCCGCGCGTCGGCATCGAGGCGGCCATCCGCCAGGGGTGGGATCGTTATCTTTTGCCGAGCGAGCCGTTCATCGGCATGTCGGGCTTTGGCGCCTCGGCGCCTGCGGGCAAACTCTACGAGCACTTCGGTATCACGGCCGCCAAAGTGGTGGAGGCGGCCAAGGCGCAGGTGGAGTGAGCGCCGTCACTGTTTCGTTGCCATGAAGGCGCGCAGCGCGTCGATGCGCGTCTCAAGATCCTTGGCGCCGGCACTCTTGGCCTGCTCGTACGCTGCCATTGCCTTGGCGGGGTCGCCCGCACGAGCGAGCTTCGGGTAGGCGTCGCGCAGATGCAACGGATCGTAGGTTTCGCCAAGCGCTTTCAGAATGGCGGCATCGCCGGTTTTCGCCTGATCTTCGAGGAGCGACCGTGCATTCACGATGCGTCCCGACGCCATGTAGTCGGCGGCACGTGCCAGCGCATCTTGCGCGCGTTGTTTCGCCGACATCGGCAGAGCCTGAGCCGGCGCCGGTTCGATCGCGGCCTGGCGCACGGGTGGGGCTGTTGGTGCCGCAGCCTGGGGCAGGGGTTGGGCCACAGGCGGGGAAATCGATGCCTGCGGAACAGCTGGCGGGGTTGCCGCGGGCGCTTGGCGGATCTCGGTCAACGACCGCTGCTCGACGACTTTCGCCTCCGGTGCTTTCACGACTGCCGCCTTCACCGGCTCGGCGACCTTTGGCTCAGGCGCTTTCGTTTCAGCCGGCTTGACCTCCGGCGGTTTCACGTCGGCGATCCTCGGTGGCGCGGGCGGGGGTACGGGCACGGCGCGCGCCTGCGGTAAAGCTGCGGGATCGGTTTGTATGAGCGGGGCGGTCACCTGCCGGGGCGGCGTCGCGGCGACTTTGGGCGGTTCGACCGCGGCGGTCACGGGAGCATCGATCTTTGGCACGACGATCGGCCTCGGGTCGGCCTCGACCGCTTTGCGCGGTGCCGGATCGGGTCGCATCGTGGCCGGCACGGGAGCGACCGGGGGCGGCGCACTGTCGGCCGAGATCGGCTGCTTGCGAACGGGGTCGGAAATGCGCGCGTTCGGCGGCTCTGACACGGTGCTGATTCTGGCTGCGACGGGTGTCGCCCTGACGCCGTGGCTGGTTCTGACGACGGTCGCAGATTTGATGCGGACGCCGTGTGCATCGGGCGGGCCGATGCGGCGGGCGCTGGGGGCTCGGGGGGCGTAATAGCGGGCGGTCGTATCCTCGTGCGCGTATCGGTCTGTCGCACACCCGCCGAGCAGCAATGCCGCCAACGATGTGGTGGTGACGAGGGTGGCTTTGAGGGTGCGCACGGAACATCCTATGGGAAGACTTGGGCCCCACACGTCTTGGGCCTGACCAGTCTTGCCGCCTCGACGTAAAAAACCCGTAAATGGCTGTGCCGATTTCGCGCATTCGATGACGGAACGCTGGTCGTGAGGAGTGTTGCAGGGGTGGCGTCGGAGGTGATTTGAAACGGGCTCACTGCATGGTTAATCTCTCCCATGACCGGTGGTTTCGAGGCACGGCTGTGAAAGCACACCGGTCTCGGACCCGCGTTTTGCACATCAAGGGCACATCATGTGTGCCGGCAAAACGCTGCGAGTTGCGTACGCGTCGCGGTGGGAGGACTTCGGTCGATACCGCCGCCGGTCTTCGAAACGGAAACACGGGCGTGGCATCGGATCGGCACATCAAGTCGACACATGCGTGCCGTACTTCGTGATTATCCGAACACAAAAACGTTCTGGAGGACACCACCATGGGTCGAGCATTCCCCTACACGACGCCGCAAGCCGTCGATCCCTACATCGCCGGCCGGATCAGCGAGATTGCGGATCAAGACGGTCCGCGAGCGGCATATGCGGCACTGTCGCAGCGCTTGTCGTCGATGCACGCTGAAGGTCGCCAAATTCCGCCGCATCTCGCGACGCTCAAGGAACGCCTCGCCGCCGAATGCTGTGCGCTCAGTCAGGGCCGCTGACGCGATCCGCTAACATCGTGGCGCTGCATCGCGGACTGTGCTTCACCCGCACCGACAGCTCGGAGACGTCGGCGTGGATGGACACTCACGGACCATAGTGTCCGAAACACCAGTCATGCCCGAAACCGCATCGAGCGATCTCGTGTCGGCGGCACGCGCGATCGTCGCCTCGCCGGATCTCGATACCAAGATCCGCTTGGCGCGGTCGACGGCGAAGGCCTGGTTCGGCGGCGCACTCGCGCTCGGGCGCATCAGTGGGCGACCGCCGATGCCGGATCGACCGGGGCGACCCGTAAAACCAGAACTGTTGCTACCACGCCACATGCCCAAGCGCACCGCGCAAGGCAGCCTGAAGGGCCGCATCGCGCTGTTGCACGCATTGGCGCACATCGAACTCAATGCCGTCGACATGACTTGGGATCTGATAGGGCGGTTCGCGCATCAACCGATGCCACGCGCCTTTTTCGACAATTGGGTGCAGG
>JANOAW010000898.1:0-9116 GCA_031411355.1 Hyphomicrobiaceae bacterium
CTTTGAAGATCGACACGTACTCGATCTTGGGCAGCCAGTTGAACATGGCAAGCAGCCCCATGATGATCAACATGCCAAGCCAGAACGAGGGGATCGCGAGGCCCGAAACCGCGATGATACGCACAACCCAATCGATCCACGTATCTCGATACAACGCCGACAGCGTACCGAGCGGTACCGCCAGCAGGACCGCGATGATGGTCGCCATGATCGCGACTTGGAACGAAACCGGAAAGCGGATAGCGATTTCCTTGGCGACCGGCTGATTGGTCCACAGCGAATTGCCGAGGTCGAGCACGGCGAGGCCGGACATGTAGTCGGCGAATTGAACGTACAAGGGCTTATCGAGACCGAGGCGCTTGCGCTCGGCATCGATCGTCTCCTGTGTGATATTGGCGCCGTCGGCACGCAGTTTCACGACCACAACGTCGCCCGGCATGACGCGGATCAGAAAGAACACCGCCACGGCCACGCCGATCAAGGTCGGGATGACGAGAAACAGACGGCGAACTAAAAAAGAGATCATCAGGTGCACATGGTCCAGCCGAACGTCGCCGCGTTCATATCCCGTTAAATGGTCAGCCCCCAGGTGCCAACCCTGCACGCGCGCATTCGTCGCGACGATCTTTTGCAGTCGAGCCGAGGTCGCGCTATTGGCCGAAGTGATGGCGTGGTGCGACAGGCTCGCGGTTGTACCCGTCGAGAGGGACGGCGTCGGCGGTCTCGTCTACGGTTCGACGACGCAACGGCAGACCATCATGACCGCACCGACACTCGCTCTCGCGACACCCCGCGCACACTTGTTGCGCGGAATTTTCTTCATGTGCCTCGCAAGCACACTGTTTCCGATCATGAACGGTATCGTGCAGGTTTTGTCGCAACGCTATCCATCGGACCAGATCGTCTGGTTACGAACCGCAGGGCACCTGCTTTTCGTGCTGGCATTGTTTACGCCGAAGTTCGGATTCGTGCGCTTGATCACCACCACTGTTCCGCTTTGGCAGATTGCGCGCTCGATCGTTTTGCTGGCCTCCACCTACTGCTTTTTCACAGGTGTCAAATATCTGCCGCTCGCCAAAGCAGCATCGATAAGTTTCACGGCACCCTTCATCGTCGCCGTCCTGGCGTGGCCGATGCTGGGTGAAAGAATCAGCCTGGTGCGGCTCGTGGGCATTCTCGCCGGTTTCGTCGGCGTGCTCATCGTCATCCAGCCGGGCACCGATCTGTTCCAGTGGGCCTCGCTCTACATCGTCGCCAGCGCCGCATGCTATGGCTTGTATCAGGTTCTGACCCGTCGGGTCGCCGGTCAGGATCGGCCGGAAACGTCGGCCGTCTACAGCGCACTCGTCGGCACGGCCTTGATGAGCGTCGTTGCCCCCTTCAACGTCC
Organism: Hyphomicrobiaceae bacterium; assembly: GCA_031411355.1. GTDB lineage: Bacteria > Pseudomonadota > Alphaproteobacteria > Rhizobiales > Hyphomicrobiaceae > JABFRJ01. The sequence goes on from JANOAW010000898.1 coordinate 1,390, forward strand.
AACCACTGCAATCGGGAATGGACATTGCCCTGATGGCGTCGCTCGGCATTCTCGGTGGCCTCGGCCACTACTGTGTCGCCAAGGCGATGACATTCGCACCAGCCAGCGTGGTCGCGCCATTTCAATATTGGCAGATGATCGGCTCGGTTACCGTTGGATATGTGTTCATGGGCAGCATGCCGACGGCAGCCACCTGGCTCGGCGCCGGCATCATCATAGCGGCCGGCTTGTTCATCGGCTGGCGCGAGACACGTGAGAAGGCGGTGCCGTGACGTCGATGAGCCTTGTCGAAACCAGCGCCCGATCCCAAGTTCCAGGTGCGCCTACAGCCGCGCCCGAGCGACTGCACCCGACAACTGCACCGAGCGACTTGTCTCCGAGCCCCATTCCGGCTAGAATCATTCTAAATACGGCAGTTGACTTAAGGCTGCCGAACAGGAGCTTCCCGGTGTTCATTCAAACCGAACCGACCCCAAACCCCGCCACCTTGAAGTTCATTCCCGGGCGCTCGGTGCTGGGCGATGGCACAGCCGATTACCGCGACGTGAGCGAAGCCTCGCTGTCGCCCTTGGCCCAGCGCGTATTCGGGGTGGAGGGTGTTCGCGGCGTATTTCTCGGTGGAGATTTTATTTCCGTGACCAAGGGTGACGTCGAGTGGCAGCACATCAAGCCGGCCATTCTCGGGGCCATCATGGAGCATTACCTTTCCGGCGCGCCCGTCATGACCACTGGCGAAGGACAAGATACGGCTGACGGCGATTATGATCCGAAAGACAAAGACACGGTCGACACCATCAAGGAATTGCTCGAGACACGCGTTCGGCCGGCGGTTGCACAAGACGGCGGCGATATCATTTTCCACGGCTTTCGCGACGGTATTGTGTCGCTGCATATGCGGGGCGCCTGTTCCGGCTGTCCCTCGTCGACGGCAACTTTGCGGGGCGGCATCGAAAATCTCCTGCGCCATTTCGTGCCCGACGTCCAAGAGGTGCGCGCGGTCTGAGACGACCTCGCGGCCTCAGCGTTACGGAACGACACGTGACGCCACGGCACTTTCCACACTGCGAACGATGGCCTAAGGCGCGCGTCGATAGACGTAAAGGCTGCGCCACACCATGATTCGCTTGGACAACATCGGCAAACAGAACGGTCGCCAGATCGTTTTCATAGAGGCGTCCGCTGTTTTGAACCGCGGCGAGAAAGCCGGTCTCGTCGGCCCTAACGGCGCGGGCAAAACCACGCTGTTTCGCATGATGACCGGCCAAGAGCAGCCCGACGAAGGCCAGGTCGCAGCCGATCGCGGCATCACCATCGGATACTTCAGTCAGGATGTCGGCGAGATGAGCGGCAAGAGTGCCGTCGCCGAAGTCATGGACGGCGCTGGTCCGGTCAGCGAGGTAGCGGCCGAGTTGAAGCAGCTCGAAACGGCGCTTGCCGACCCTGATCGTGCCGACGAAATGGAGGGCTTGATCGAGCGTTTCGGCGAAGTTCAGGCGCGCTTTGAAGATCTCGGCGGTTACGCCCTCGAAGGCCGCGCGCGCGAAGTTTTGTCCGGACTGTCGTTCAGCCAGGAAATGATGGACGGCGATGTCGGCAAGTTGTCGGGCGGCTGGAAAATGCGCGTAGCCCTCGGCCGCATCCTGCTCATGAACCCCGACGTGATGCTGCTCGACGAACCGAGCAACCACTTGGATCTCGAAAGCCTGATCTGGCTCGAGAGTTTTCTCGAGAGCTACGAGGGCGCGCTGATGATGACGTCGCACGATCGCGAGTTCATGAACCGCATCGTGACCAAGATCGTCGAAATCGACAGCGGCTCATTGACCACCTACACCGGCGACTATGCCTTCTACGAGCGCCAACGCGCCGAGACCGAAAAGCAGCAGCAGGCCCAGTTCGAACGTCAACAGGCCATGTTGGCGAAAGAAATCAAATTCATCGAGCGCTTCAAGGCACGCGCCTCGCACGCGGCGCAGGTCCAGAGCCGCGTCAAGAAACTCGACAAGATCGACAAGGTCGAGGCACCGAAACGGCGCGAGGCCGTGCACTTCGATTTTCCGGCGCCACAACGTTCCGGTGAGGATGTGGTCGCGATCAAGGGCGTCCACAAACGTTACGGCAGCAAGATCATTTACGAGGGGCTCGATTTTCACGTCCGCCGCAAGGAGCGGTGGTGTGTGATGGGCGTCAACGGCGCCGGCAAATCCACGTTGCTGAAACTCGTCGCTCGAGCGACGCCACCGGACACCGGCACAGTCCACGTCGGCGGCAGCGTCAAAATGGGTTATTTCGCCCAGCACGCCATGGATCTTCTGGAAGGCGACCGCACAATTTTTCAAACCCTCGAGGAAGCGCACCCCCAGGCGGGGCAGGGCTCACTACGCACCCTCGCCGGCTGTTTCGGATTTTCGGGCGACGACGTCGAGAAACGGTGCCGCGTGCTGTCGGGGGGCGAGAAAGCCCGCCTCGTCATGGCGCGCATGCTCTACGACCCGCCGAACTTCCTCGTGCTCGACGAGCCGACCAACCACTTGGACATGGTCACCAAGCAGATGCTGATCGCAGCTTTGACCGACTACGAGGGCACAATGCTGTTTGTATCGCACGACCGGCATTTTCTCGCGGCCCTCTCGAACCGCGTGATCGAGCTAACTCCGGACGGCATGCACAGTTACGCTGGCGGCTACACCGAATACGTCGCGCGCACGGGCCAGGAAGCGCCTGGCCTGCGCAGTTGAGGCGCCCTCAGTCGACCGCGGTCACTTTGTATCCGGCATCGCGCACGAGCTGAACGATACCCATCTTGCCCGGCAGGTGCAGGGCGCCGACGGCGACGAACAGGCCGCCGCGATCAAGGTGCATGGACAGACGGCCGAACATGCGCTCGTTGCGCTCGATCAACAGGTTCTGCTCGAAACTCTCGAGCACTTTGGCGTCGACGCCGGCTTTCTTCGCGAGCGCGATCTGCATCGGCCAGATCGCGGCGATATCGCGCGCGAGATAGAGTTGCAGGGTGGTTTCGAGGGCATCGTCGACCCGGCGGGGATCGGCGAGCTGCGTTTTGAGCAACGCCAGTTGGTCTTTGTCGGGAATGGCCGACATAGCCATGTACTGGAGTTCCAGCGTTTCAAGGCCGAACGTGCCCATGCCGCGACTTTCCGCGCGATCGGCGATGACGTTGTCGAGCGCGTGCCGTCCAGCCATCAAGCGACTTTTTTCGCAATCGGGCGTCCCGAGCATGACCAACGCGACCCACGGGCGCACGCGTCCGACAGCGCTCTTTTCAAGGCCGGATTTACCAAGCACTTTTGTAGCTTTCGAAAACTCGTCGGGCGTGAGCATGCCCGACAAGCCATCGCCCTTGGCAAGAACGGCCCCGCGCCGCGCCAAAGTCTGAATGGCTTCGGCAATGCGCCCCGTCGACAGGTCTTCGACCTCGATGGCAACGCGCATGGAATTGGAAAACGCCGTCTCGACCGCCGGCGGTAGCCGCGCGACCCGGTCGTCCGTCAGATGCACGGTGCCGAACAGATATGAGGGTGCACGATCCGGATTTTCGGTGTCTTCGATCCGCCACAGGATATTGCGGCCGTTGACTGTTGCATCCGCCGTTTTGCGCACCTCGGTGAACACGTCGGGATCCGAGGTCTGCAACTGGCTCAAGAGATTGCGACCGGTACAGGCCTTCGGATTTGCGAGCGCAGACGAGGTTGCGAGACTCGCGAGAGCAGCAAGCGTGGCTGCAAGGGTACGAAAGCAACGTGACACAGGTATCAGTCCTTTTTTGCTTGGATAGGCGAGCCGGTTCGGGTCGAGTGCTGGAGAGCCGTCAGGATCGCGGGTGCGCCGCGCTGTAGACCGACATCAGCCGATCACGGTCGACTTCGGTATAGACCTGCGTCGTCGCGAGGCCGGCGTGACCGAGCAATTCCTGGATCTGGCGCAGATCACCGCCGGCCGACAACAAATGAGTGGCAAACGAGTGTCTGAGCGCATGCGGTGTCGCCGTATCCGGCAGGTCGAGCGTCGCGCGTAGCCGCTCCATCGAAAGCCGCACCAGGCGCCCGTCCAGCACACCGCCTTTGGCGCCGCGAAATATCGGCTCGTCCATCGCCACGGTGAACGGGCACACGTTCAGGTACCGCGCGATTGCATCCCGCGTCACCCGCAGAACCGGAACGAGCCGGGTTTTCCCGCCCTTGCCCGTGACCCGCAAGATTTCGCGATCGCCGACCGGCGCATCGGCACGGGTGATCGCGAGCGCCTCGGCGACGCGCAGGCCCGATCCATAGAGCAACAGCAGGATGGCCGTATCTCGCGCAACGATCCACGGGTCGGCCTCGCCGTCCTCCGCATCGACCACGTCGCGCGCGGCGCCAATGGTCAGTGGCTTAGGAATCGAATGAGGTACCTTGGGCGCGGTGATCAATCGCAACGCACCGTTGGTGCACCGCTCAGTCACGTCCAGCCAGGCAAAGAAGGTGCGCAATCCCGAAAGCGAGCGCGCCAGCGACCGGCTTTCGACGGCCTGCTTGCGGCGCGCAGCCAGAAATGCCCGCAGCGCACGTGCATCGAGACGTTCGAGGTCCGCCATCGCAACCGGTCGGCCGAGATGACCGCGATACCAGCCGACGAATTGACCGATGTCACGCCCATACTCGCGCCGCGTGGCCTCAGCCAGTCCACGCTCGCCGACCAGATGCGCCAGCCAATCGGCGATGGCGTCGCCAACGTCGGACGCAGCCGACGGCGACGTCACCGATATCTCGTTTGAGCTGGCGTCGGCGCCCGGCATGGGAGTTCGGCCTCGTCGAGTTCGAACCCCACCATGTTACGAAATCGTTAACGACCCGTTACAGCGCTCCGTCTCCCCTCGTGACAACCGCGACCGAGCAGTTCCCATCACGCAGCGACCTTTTCGACTTTGCCATACATGGCATCGATCTGTTTGGCGTACTTCGTGTTGACGAACGAGCGCTTCAGTTTCAGCGTCGGCGTCAACTCCTCGTCCTCAGCCGTCAACTGCGTGTCGATCAGAAAAAACTTCTTGATCGTCTCGACGCGGGCGAAATTGGCATTCACTTTCTCGATCTCGCCCCAGATCAGATCCTGGACTTCCTTGGCCCGGCACAGCGAGGCGTAGTTCGTGAAGGGAATATTGCGATCCTGTGCGAACTTCTCGACGTTCTCCAGATCGATCATGACCAGACAGGTCAGGAACGCACGCTTATCGCCGATCACCACCGCATCGGAAATATAGGGCGAGAATTTCAAACCATTCTCGATTTCCGACGGCGTGATGTTCTTGCCGCCCGCGGTGATGATGATGTCCTTCATGCGATCGGTGATCTTGACGTAGCCTTGATTGTCGATCGTGCCGACGTCGCCCGTGTGCAGCCATCCGTCCTTGATCGTCTCGGCGGTCTTGTCGGGTTTGTTGAGATAGCCCGTCATGAGAATATCGCCCTTGATGAGAATTTCATTCTCGGGCGACAACTTCACTTCACACCACGGCACGGCCTTGCCGATGGTGCCGAGTTTCATTTGCCCGACCGGCATCGCCGTCGCGACGCCACAATTCTCGGTCTGGCCGTAGACCTCGTACATGTCGACGCCGAGCGCGAGATACCAGCGGATCAGGTCGGGCGAGATCGGTGCAGCACCGGTGAACAGCATGCGCGCGTTGTCGATGCCCATCATCTTGCGGATGTTGCGCAGGGCGACCCAGTATCCGACCGTATTGGCCAGGCGCAGAGCCACGCCCGGTGTCTCGCCTGCGAGCTTCTTGTCTGCGACTTTGAAGCCGATGCCGATGGCGGTCTTGTAGGCCCACTTCTCGATCGAGGTCGCGTCCTGCATGGCGATTTGGACGCTCGAGTAGAATTTTTCCCACACCCGCGGCACGGCGAGAAAAGCCCGCGGCTGCACTTCGCGAATGTTGTCGGGCACGGTTTCGGGGCTCTCGGCGAAGTTCATCACCGGGCCGATCGGTATCGACGTGTAATATCCCCCGAGACGTTCCGCGACGTGGCAGAGCGGCAGAAACAACAAACGGTCGTCGCCGGGCTCCGACTTGTAGAGCTCCTTCGCGTGCTTCATCTGCGCGCAGATGGACCGGTTGGCGTGCATGGCGCCCTTCGGCGGACCCGTCGTGCCCGATGTGTAGACGAGAACAGCGAGATCCTCCCGGCCGCGACTTTCGAGCATCTGCTTCAACAGGCCCTCACCGCGACCGTGTCGATACGCGCCGCCGATCTTGATGAACTCGTCGAGCGAAACGCACATCGGATCGCTGAAATCGACCAGGCCTTCCATGTCGAAGATGACGATGCGCTTCAGTTTAGGGCATTGCGGTCGAATCTGTAGGACCTTGTCGAGCTGTTCGTCGTCCTCGACGAAGATCACCGAAGTGCCGCTGTCGTTGACGAGATAATCACATTGCTTGGGGCTATCCGTCGGGTAGATGCCGGAACAAACGCCGCCGGCGATCAAAACGCCCATGTCGGCGTAAATCCACTCGGGGTTGGTGTTCGACAGGATCGACGCGACATCACCCGCTTTGAACCCCTCCGCATGCAACGCGTGGGCGATGTCGATCGAGATCTCGGCCCATTCACGCCACGTCTTGGCCTGCCAGATACCCATGTCCTTCTCACGCAGCGCGACGGCATCGCCCCAATGCGCGACGGCGTTCATGAAACTCTTGGCGACAGTGTCGGTGACAATGTCGTCCTGGCGGGTCGCGTTAGTCATCGGTAGTCCTCCCTGGCCGCCTCTTGATGGGCGGATTGAAACGGTCGTGAATCGATTGATGCCTTTGACGTCGGTACACGGTCACCGAAAACGGCACGCTCGGCGCCCGCATGCCACCGATATCCGCGCGCTGCGTCGCGATCATGAAACGCGGCATGGGGCATGCGCGCCCGCCGCAACGGTTCCGCCTCGGTAAAGATCATCCGCCGACGAAACGCAGTTGGACTTTGCACAAGATACCAACCTTTGTAGTTTTCAGTGCCGCTCGGAAAGTAGGGTTCCGCCAAGAACCGCGATGGGTTTTCCGTCCACTTTGGCGTGAGGAGGTGCCAGCGCAAGGCTAGGTGTTCGCCGATAGCACCGAGTTGGGCATGCCAGCGCCGATCTCCGACCGCGTGCGGCTCCACATCGAGACACGACTGCGGGCCAGCGCCCGGCCACCCTCGGAGCGCGAAATAGAACGTGTCGAGGAACTCTGGCACGGCAATGTCCCAGGGGACGCCCGCCTGGATCCGCTCAACCACGTCGGCCATGGTACTCGGGCGCTGCAATCCTCGGTCCTCCACTTTCCCGCATCAGATCATAGAGCCGCTGCACACCGTTTTCTACCCTGCCTGAAACCTCGCCGCGGGCATAAAAACGCGATACCAGCGCGAGCGCCGCATCGGGCGTCCCGAGTTTGAGCACTTTGGTCAAATGAACGAGATCGTCAAAGTCTTTGGCAGCGGTGCCTGGCTCGATGCGCAACGCGATCAATTTTAGAGCGCACATGTATTCAGCCGTCGGCACATATACCCGCAACCCCGGCTCGGCCTCGGAGGGATAGCTGCGAAACAAGTGATGATCGGATACGATCCCATCCACTTTGTCGCTGAGGTACGGAAAAACCTGATCGTTCAGCCATCCATCGGGCAATTTCATTTCTGCCCCGACTGCGGCAGCATAGGTCTCGATGACAGTTTGGTTTTCGTCAT
>JANOAW010000899.1:0-7971 GCA_031411355.1 Hyphomicrobiaceae bacterium
TCGCCGGCTTCCCGTGTGCCGATCAACACTGCGGCCGAGCCATCGACGATGCCGGACGAGTTGCCGGCGTGGTGGACGTGGTTGATGGCTTCCACTTCCGGATAACGCTGCAGCAGGACGTTGTCGAAACCGGCATCAGCGCCGAGCTTCGCAAACGCGGGCTTCAATGAGCCGAGCGATTGCATGCTGGTCTCGGGGCGCATGTATTCGTCACGGTCGAGCAAGGTCTGGCCGATAATGTCCTTGACCGGCACAACCGATTTTTTGAAGCGTCCGTCCTTCCAGGCGGCCGCGGCCCGCTTCTGGCTTTCGACGGCATACGCATCCACGTCGTCGCGCGAGAAGCCCCACTTGGTCGCGATCATGTCGGCGCCGATGCCTTGCGGCGTGAAATAGCTTTTGATGGCGATGGTCGGGTCCATCGACCAAGCGCCACCGTCCGAGCCCATCGGTACGCGGCTCATGCTCTCGACGCCGCCGCCGATGGCGAATTGCGATTGGCCAGCCATGACCTGTGCCGCCGCCATGTTGACGGCTTCGAGGCCCGAGGCACAGAAGCGGTTGATCTGAACACCCGCTGTCGTTTCAGCGTAGTTCGCGTTGAGGACGGCGGTGCGCGCGATGACGGAGCCCTGCTCGCCGATCGGTGAAACGACGCCGAGGACCACGTCGTCGACGAGGGTGGTATCGAGGCGATTGCGATCGCGGACGGCTTCGAGCACGCCCGTCGCGAGGGCGAGTGCCGTTACTTCGTGCAGGGCGCCGTCGGACTTGCCCTTGCCGCGCGGCGTGCGGACAGCATCATAGATGTACGCGTCTGCCATGGGTCGGAACTCCTCGGGGTGTCTCTGCTCGGGGCTTTGAAAATAGTCCGAGCGACGGTGGCGGGTTGTCGTTTACGTCACTTGTGGCCGACTTCGGCGGCGAGTGCAACAAAGCGGATCGCGCTTTCGACGCCTCGCCGTCTGAAACGCAATGGGCTATGTCCGACGACCTTTTTATAGTTCGGAAACGCGATGTCTGGTCTCGATCAATCTGCTCTCGAGCACTCTGTTTTCAAGCAAGACGGGCTTGTCTCATCCTGCCGCGATGCCGTCCTGCATGTCATCGTGAACCGCCCCGAAACACGCAATGCGTTGTCGGAGGCCATGATTCAGGCTTTGACCACGGTCATCGACGCGGCCAGCCTCGATGTGGGCGTGCGCGCTGTTGTGGTGTCGGCGCATGGGCCGGTGTTTTCGGCCGGTCACGACCTCAAGGAATTGTCGGCACGACGCAGCGATGCGGATGGTGGGGAAGCGTATTTCAGGCACATGATGCAGGCGTGTGCGACCATGATGCAGGCCATCGTCAGCTGTCCAAAACCGATCATCGCGGCCGTCGAGGGCATCGCCACGGCGGCTGGTTGTCAGTTGGTTGCGACGTGTGACCTGGCGGTGGCTGGGGCAGCGGCGCGATTTGCGACGCCGGGTGTGAACATCGGCTTGTTCTGCTCGACGCCCATGGTGGCGCTGTCACGGAACGTCGCCCGCAAACACGCTATGGAAATGTTGCTGCTCGGCGATATGGTGGATGCGGAGCGTGCGCGTGACATCGGTCTCGTCAATCGTGTCGTCGGTGCGGGCGATGCCGTGGCTGAGGCGAAGCGATTGGCCCAGCAGATCGCGTCCAAATCGGCCGTGACCGTCGCGGTCGGCAAAGCGGCTTTCTATCGTCAGCTGGAGGTCCCTTTGTCCGACGCTTATGCTCAGACAACGGAGATCATGGTGCGCAACATGCTGTCGCGGGATGCGAGGGAGGGGATCGGCGCGTTCATCGATAAACGGCCAGCGCTCTGGGACGGGCATTAAATCTGGGACGGGCCATTAAAGACGGGCATTAAAGACGTGTTGCACGGGCATGTCCATTCTTTGTTCTTGACAGGAAGTGATGAGACCAATAAAAGAACATAAAGTAGACAAAACAATCTGTGGCGGCCATGCTCTCTCTTGGATCTCAGTCCGTTGATCGGGCCGTGGTCCGGGCCGGATCCTCTTTACTTGCGGATCCGGCCCGGGGCCAGTCGATGACCTCGACCCCGAGGCCAGCCCTCCTGACAGCGATCGGTGGTGATAAAGCCCGCACGATGGTGCACGCCCTGCATCCGGCGCATCCAGGACAGGAAGCGGCCGTCGCAGGTTTTGCCATTGCCCTGGCCTTGTCGCTGCAGCGCGCACGCGATGCGCCCCTGCTCTGGGTGCAGGATCGCCAAGCCATGATGGAATCCGGCCGCCCCTATGGTCTTGGCTTGGCCGGGCTCGGTTTCGATCCGGCACGACTTGTGGTCGTCGCCGTGAAAGGCGCTATGAATGCTTTCGCTGCGGCCGAAATGGGCTTGGAGGAGGCCGGGCTCGCAGGCGTGCTTGTGGACCTGCCACGACGCTTGCCGTTCGACATGCTGCGCCTCGGCAAGCGCTTGTCGCTGCGAGCGCAAACGCGGGAAATTCCCTGCTTTCTCCTACATGCGGGGAGTGTCGCGATCGAAACCTCCGTCGCGACGCGGTGGAGTGTCCAGTCGGCCGACGTCTTCTGCCCGCCGCGGCAGAATCGTGAAATCTGTTCGTTGCCGGATCTCACGACGGCTTTCGACCTGGCGTTGACGAAAAATCGTGCAGGCAAGCTCGGCCGATTTCGTGTCGCCTGGCGCTCCGTTGCTTCGATCGCGTGTTCGGAAAGTCCCAGTCATGCCAGTCATACCTTTACCGACCTCGCACCGACGCTATCTGAGCGTGTGGCTACCTTCGATGCCGACCGACCGGCTGGCGCGTCAGGAGGCTCGGACCGTCGAACCGTTGACACAGGCCTTCCATGGCCGACCGCTGCCTGAGACGGCACTCGCCCTCGTGACACGCGAGGCTGGTACGATACGGCTTGCGTGCGTGAACGCCAGGGCGCGTTCGCGCGGTCTGAAGCCGGGTATGGCGTTCGCCCAGGCGCAGGCAATGGCACCCGATCTGGTCGTCCGTCGACACGAACCGGACGCCGACGCGCGATTGCTGGAACAGCTCGCCGATTGGGCCGACCGCTATACGCCCTTGGTGGGGCTGACCCCGCCCGACGGCTTGATGCTCGACATCACAGGGGCCGCGCATCTGCTTGCAGGCGAAGCAGCCCTGCAGGGCGATCTTGTAGCACGTCTCGACAGGCAAGGGTTTTTGGTCCGCACCGCCATCGCGGGCACGCCCGGCGCCGCCTTCGCACTCGCCCGCTACCACACTGCGGAAAAACAAGGGCCAGGGCCAAATATCGGGCCAGTCATCGGGCCAGACGATTTGAGCCAGGCGCTTGCACGCCTCCCTATCGCCGGCCTGCGCCTCGATCCGGCGACGGTCGCGGGCCTGCGCCGCAGCGGGTTGAAGACCATCGGGGATCTCATGATCCGGCCGCGCGCGCCCCTCGCCGCACGTTTCGGCGCTTTGCTCGTTCATCGCCTGGATCAGGCACTCGGAATCGATGGCGAAGCCATTTCACCGCGCCGGCCGCTCCCACCGGCAGAGGTCACGCTGCCGCTCGCCGAACCGCTCGTGCGTGAGGACGACGTATCCGAGGCGGCGCGACAACTATGCGTCTCGCTGTGTGCCATGCTGACCGAGCGGGGCGAAGGCGCTCGACATCTGGTGTTGTCGGTCAGCCGTGTCGACGGCGTCGTGCGACGCGTACAGATCGGCGTGGCGGAACCCTGTGCCGATCCGACCCTCTTGCACGGATTGCTGGCGTTGCGCCTCAGCAGTCTCGAAGATCCGCTGGAGGCAGATTACGGTTTCGACTTTCTGCGTCTGGCCGCGACGGTCACCGGTGTACGTGCGCCGGACGCCCTGTCGCTGCCGGGGGTCGCGCGGGCCGCTCCTGACGACGCGGCGCGCCTCGGAGCTCGTCTCGCCGACAAGCTCGCCGCCCGTTTTGGTCGTGATCAAGTCCTGAGGATCGCCGCGTCCGACATGCATCTGCCGGAACAGGCGGACACATTGATCGCACGAGGCGACGATGACAGCTCCGCGCGCGGGAATCGTCGCCCCACCGAGCCGTCGCCAAACAGGTTTCGAACGCCACAACTCTCCCCTCTCGAAGTCGCTTTCGAAGGTGCGGGACCGCTTCGACCGCTGCGGTTGTTCGAGCCTCCAGAGCCGGTCGAGATCATGGCGGCCGTGCCGGACGGGCCACCGCTACGATTGCGCTGGCGACGTCGATCTCTCGGTATCAGGACTGCCGAAGGACCAGAGCGTATCGCTGCCGCCTGGTGGGTTGCCGGGGCTGCAAAAGGACCGAGCGAAGCACGAGATTATTACCGCGTGGTCGATGAAACCGGCCGCAGACTGTGGATTTTTCGCGATGGCTTGTTCGGTGGCGCGAGACCGCCGCGCTGGTATGTTCACGGATTATTCGCGTAACTCGGAGGCGTGGATGTCGCATTACATCGAATTCGCCACCCGCTCGAATTTCTCGTTCCTGCACGGCGCATCGCATGCTGAGGAACTGATTTCGACAGCCGTCGGCCACGGGCTTGCGGGGCTTGGTCTCGCCGATACCAATTCGGTCGCAGGTGTCGTTCGTGCTCATGCGGCGCTGCGCGACTTGAAAGAAGAGAGGCCGGACCTGACGTTCCGCTATCATCCAGGCGCGCGACTTGCGTTCGCCGACGGCACACCCGACGTCCTCGCCTATCCCATGAACCGCGCGGGATGGGGGCGGCTCTGTCGGATGCTTACCCTCGGCAATCGCCGCAGCGTCAAAGGTCGATGTCACCTTACCCTCGCGGACCTCGAAGCACATCGAGAGGATATGTCGCTGATCGTCGCGCCGGACACGGCGCGGCAGGACGTCCCCGCGACGTTGCGGTCGAATTCTCGGTCGCCCGTTCGTCTCGCCGTGCACATGGCATATAGCGGCCTCGACCGTCGACGCCTCGTGTCTCTCATCGAAACGTCACGGACGGCGTGCATTCCGTTGATCGCTGTCAATGACGTTCTCTATCACGCGCCCGAGCGGCGGCCGCTGCAGGATGTCCTCAGCTGCATCCGACGTCACGAAACGCTCGAGACCGCCGGCCGACGCCTCGAGGTCAATGCCGAGCGGCACATTAAGCCGGCCAGCGAGATGTCGCGGTTATTCGCCGATTATCCACGAGTGATTGCTGAAACCGTACGCGCGTCGGACGAATTGAATTTTTCGCTCGACGAGTTGCGCTACGAATACCCTGACGAGGTCATCGACGGCTTCGCCTCGGCTCAAGATGCGTTGGTCCATTTCACCTACGAGGGCGCAGACCGGCGCTATCCCACGGGCGTGCCGGAAAAGGTTCGCCTCGCCCTCGCCCACGAGATCGCGCTCATTGGGCAGTTGAACTATGCCCCGTATTTTTTGACCGTCTTCGACATCGTTCGCTTCGCCCGGGGAAAGGGCATTCTTTGCCAGGGGCGCGGTTCCGCCGCCAATTCGAGTGTCTGTTTCTGTCTCGGCATCACGGAAGTCGATCCCGATAAAAGCGATCTTCTGTTCGAGCGCTTCGTTTCGGCCGATCGGCGCGAGCCGCCCGACATCGACGTCGATTTCGAGCACGAGCGGCGTGAAGAGGTCATCCAATACATCTACGGCCGATATGGACGCGAGCGGGCGGGCCTCGCCGCGACGGTCATTTCCTATCGCGCACGATCATCCGTGCGGGAGGTCGGGAAAGTCTTCGGCCTGTCCGACGACACGCTTGATGCCATGGCCGGCTCCATCTGGGGTTGGGGCGCGGAGGGCATCGCCGAGGTGGACACTCAACGCGCCGGCATCGATCGCACCGCTCCAAATGTCGCCCAGACCTTCGCGCTCGCCCACGAGATTGCAAGTTTTCCACGTCATCTGTCACAACACGTCGGAGGCTTCGTCATCACGCGTGGACGGCTCGACGAACTCGTGCCGATCCAGAATGCGGCCATGCCGGATCGAACGGTCGTTGAGTGGGACAAGGACGATCTCGATACGCTCGGTATTCTGAAGATCGACGTGCTCGCTCTCGGTATGCTGACATGCCTGAAAAATGCTTTCGGCTTTTTGCGAACGGATTACGGACGCGATTTGAGCATCGCCACACTACCGCCCGAGGATGCTTCGACATACCGCATGATCCAGCGCGCCGACACGCTCGGTGTATTCCAGATCGAGAGCCGCGCGCAGATGACCATGCTGCCGCGTCTCAAGCCTGCGAAGTTCTACGATCTCGTCATCGAAGTCGCGATCGTGCGCCCGGGACCGATCCAAGGCGACATGGTGCATCCTTATCTGCGCCGGCGGCAAGGCATCGATAGCGTCAGTTATCCCAGCCGCGAACTGGAAGCGGTTCTCGGCAAAACCCTCGGCATCCCGCTGTTTCAAGAGCAGGCGATGAAGATCGCCATTGTCGCTGCCGGGTTCACGCCTTCGGAAGCCGATAAGCTGCGCCGCGCCATGGCGACGTTCCGGAAGGTCGGTACGATCGGGACCTTCGCGACCAAGATGGTCGAGGGCATGGTCGCCAACGGCTATCCGCGCGATTTCGCCGAGCGCTGCTTCAAGCAACTCGAAGGCTTCGGCGAATACGGCTTTCCGGAAAGTCACGCGGCGAGTTTCGCAGTCCTCGTCTACGCCTCGTGCTGGATCAAATGTCACTATCCCGACGTGTTCGCGGCCGCGCTCCTCAATGCGCAGCCGCTCGGTTTTTATGCCCCGGCTCAAATCATCCGTGATGCGCGCGAGCACGGGGTCGAAATCCGCTCGGTGGACGTGAATTTTTCCGGATGGGATACGCGCTTGGAAAATCTATCGGACTCCAAGCCGCGGATGATCGCCCGTCACCTCTCGATGATCGACGACATCTGGTCGAAGCGTGCGGTTCGTCTTGGGCTGCGCGAGATCAAAGGTCTGCCCGAAAAAGCCGCGCGTCTGATCGAGGAGCGCTGCAATGGAGGCTATGACAGCGTGCGCGACGTCTGGCTGCGTACGGGCTTGGAGCCGTCCACACTCGAGCGGCTCGCCGATGCCGACGCCTTCGGTTCACTCGGTCTGACGCGACGGGATGCGCTGTGGGCCGTAAAGGCGCTCGGGCGCACCGGCGATACGGCGCAAGACCTGCCGCTGTTCGCGTTGCCGACTGCGGGAAGCGCACCGATAAATGCCGCCGGCGCGCGGCTCGAACCCGATGCCCACCTTCCGGTCATGCCGCCGGGCGAAGAGGTCGTCAATGATTACCGCTTTCTGCGCCATTCCTTGAAGGCGCATCCGGTTTCGTTCGTGCGCCCTCGGCTGAACGCTCGCGGCGTGACGCCTCACAGCGCATTGGACACGACACCGTCTGGACGCCGGTTGTCGGTCGCGGGTCTCGTGCTGGTGCGTCAGCGGCCCGGCAGCGCCAAAGGCGTGATCTTCATGACGTTGGAAGATGAAGAGGGTGTGGCCAATGTAATTGTCTGGCCCAAAGTGTTCGAGCGCAATCGCCCGGTGGTGCTCGGGGCTCGCTTCATCCTCGTTACAGGACGCTTACAGAGTGACCATGGCGTTATTCATGTCATCGCCGAAAAGATCGAGGATCAAACACATCTCCTCGCACATCTCGCCGAGGATCCGGCGGCGATCGGGGTCCTGGCTCGCGCGGACGAAGTACGCAAGCCTCAGCCGGATGCACGCGAAAAACGCATCGATCAGATGCTCCAACGGCGCGAACGCATCGCAGCTGCGATGCCTGAGCCTCAACAACTGACGCTGACGGCACTCGATATTTCCGCTCTCGACGTCCCTGCCCGCGCGACACGTCACGCTTTGCCGAAAGGACGAAATTTCCGATGACACATCAAACGACGGAATATCAAGCACCGTCGCGCGCCGACGGTGGACGCCGCGGTAAACAAAGGCGTTGGCTGGCACGCGCCAATCCCTCACGACAAACCCGACAGATCGTATATGCTTGCTCGGCCG
>JANOAW010000900.1:0-2354 GCA_031411355.1 Hyphomicrobiaceae bacterium
TTCACCCACCAGCGCTCGACGGTGAAGAACCCGGACAGCAACAACGCCAGCAACATTTTGATATTGATGGCAAAAAATAGAAATATGAGGGTATTCCAGATGGCCTTCAGGTAAATCGGATCGCCGGCCAGGGCGACATAACTGGAGGGATGCCGGGCGATCCACAAGCCGTAGCAGACCGGATAGATCACGAACACGACGAACAGCACGATATAGGGGATCAGCATCAGATTGCCGACGAACTCGGCCTTCTCCCGCCCCGGCGGCCGCTTGTTGTCGCCGCGAATGCGCGTTGCCGCATCCCGTGCCGGCGCGTCGATGACTGTCGTGGTGGCCATGGCGGTGATCGCGTTCTCGATGCTGCGCGATCTAGTGCGACGAGCGGGGGCGATGTCAAGGAAAGGTGGCTTGGTTTGTGAGCCGAATGTGCCGCTGGCCAAGCTGTGGGCGCTGTAAATCGTTCAGCGCCCACGCGTCCGACGTCATTTTACCGCCGTCACTTGGATCTCGACCAGCATTTTAGGATCGGCGAGCTTGGCTTCGATGCACGCGCGCACTGGCAGGTGCGAGCCAATCCAGGGGATCCATTCTTCGTTCATGCCGTCGCGATAGCGGATGTCGGACACCCAGATGGTCGCCGACACGAGCTTGGTCTTGTCGGTGCCGCACACCTTCAAGAGGCGATCGATTTCGGCCAGCACCTGTTTGGTCTGGCCGCGGATATCCTGGCTCACGTCTTTCGGCGTGATGCCGGCTAGGAACGCGAAGCCGTTGGCTTCGACGGCGGATGAGAGAATTTTCGAGGACTCGTGACGTTTGATCGTCATGGGAAACCTTTCACGAAGAGGCGTTGAGGCGGCGCACGCGACGTAGCAAGTGCGGACGGCCTGCGCAAACCCTCAGCAGCGGTCGGAGCCGGGCTTGAATCACGCGTTGCGATCACGCCGTAATGTCGGCAGACCGATGCCGCTGGCCTCGAAACCACCATCGACCGACAGCAATTGGCCCGTGATGTAACTCGCCTTGTCGCTGCACAGAAAGAAAATGGCATCCGCGATCTCGCTCTCGAGACCATAGCGATTGAGCGGCACGGTATCGTGGTAATCCCGGCGGATCTCGGGGGTGTGCACGGCATTGGCCATCGCCGTATTGACAGGCCCAGGGGCGACGGCGTTGACGCGGATACCGAGGCCTGCGAGTTCGACGGCGAATTGCTTGGTCAAGTGGGCGAGGCCGGCCTTGCTGGTGCCGTAGGCGACGCGGAGTGTCGAGGCGCGCAACGACGAGATCGAGGTGATGTTGACGATCGCGCCACCGTGCGCCGCAAGCAGCGGCGTCGCGGCGAGGGTCATTTGAAAGGGCCCGGTCAGATTGACGGCCATGATGCGATTCCAATCGGCGACGGTCGTTTTCACCGCCTCGCCGAAGATGGCGATGCCCGCGTTGTTCACCAGCGCATCGAGACGGTTGAACGACGTGCGCACGGTCTCGATCGCCGCCTGCACCTCTGCGTCGACCGAGACGTCACAGGTGATCGCGATCGCCCTATCGGGCGCAGCGATGTCGGCCATCGCGGTCACGAGATTGGCCTGGTCGATGTCGAGCAAGGCGACGCGCCAGCCCTCGGCAAGAAAGCGCTTGGCTGTCGCAAGGCCGATGCCGCGAGCGGCGCCGGTGACGAGTGCGACGCGATCGTTGGCAGACGTCATGGGCTATAACTTTCGACAGAGCGGGTCATATGATCAATCCGTCCGGACCAGCGATGCCGCGCGCGACCAGCTCATCCTTGACCATGCGTTTGGGGATCTTGCCGTAGCCAGATCTCGGCAGCGCCTCGAAAAATACGATGCGCCTCGGCAGCTTGTAGCGCGGCACTTTCGGCTGCAGGAAATCCATGACCTCTGCCTCGGTGATCGTCATGCCGTCGCGGACGACGCACACGGCGACGCCGACTTCGCCCCACTGGCGGTCGGGCAGGCCGACGACGGCCACTTCGGCGATAGCTGGATGCGTGAGGATCTTCTCTTCGATCTCGCGAGGATAGATGTTCGAGCCGCCGGAGATGTACATGTCGGACGCTCGCCCGGTGATGTAGACAAACCCGCTCGCGTCAATGTGGCCGAGGTCACCGGTGCGAAACCAGCCGTCGCGAAACGCCGCCGCGTTGGCCGAGGGGTTATCGTAGTAGCCAGCGAACACGGCTGGGCCGACGACGCAGATCTCACCGGTCTGACCTGGCTCGAGCTCTTCCCCCGCATCGTTCTGGATCGACACCTGCATCGCCGTGCGCTCGATCCCGCAGGTGCCGAACTTTGTCGTCGGCAGATCGTCGGCATCGTGCATGGCGGGCTGCT
>JANOAW010000901.1:0-8498 GCA_031411355.1 Hyphomicrobiaceae bacterium
TCCAATCCGACGTCGATGTATCTGCGCAATCTGATGGCCATGGACGTCGAGGAAATGGTGCGCGCGCAGCCCATGGACGCCGTGGTTCTGATCGGCGGCTGCGACAAGACGGTGCCGGCACTTCTGATGGGGGCTGCCAGCGCGAACGTACCGGCCATTCTTCTCGTCACCGGGCCGATGATGGCCGGTAGCTGGCGGGGCGAACGGCTCGGCGCATGCACCGATTGCCGCCGCTTCTGGGGACGCTATCGGGCTGGCGAGATCAGTGCGGCCGATATCACCGGCATCGAAAGCGAACTGGCACCAACCGTCGGCACCTGCGGCGTCATGGGCACGGCCAGCACGATGGCGCTGTGCGCCGAGGCGCTCGGCATGATGCTTCCGGGCGGTGCGGCCATCCCGGCTGTCATGGCCGAGAGGCGGCGCCATGCGGAAATGAGTGGCGCCCGAGCCGTCGCCATGGCGGCTGAAGGTCTGACCCCCGATAAAATCATGACCCCGCTCGCGTTCCGCAATGCTTTGCGCGTGTTGCTCGCCGCGGGCGGATCGACCAACGCCTTGATCCACCTCACGGCCGTTGCGGGACGCTGCGGCATCGGCATCGATCTCGATGCATTCGATCGGCTCGGGCGCGAGACACCCGTGCTCGTCGACCTCAAGCCGACCGGACAAGGCTATATGGAGGACTTGCATCGCGCCGGTGGTTTGCCGCCGATGCTGCGCGAACTGCGCGCGCAACTTGCGCTCGACGCGATCACCGTCACCGGTCGCTCGCTCGGCGACAATCTCGACGCCGCGCCGACGCCGTTCAGCCAGGACGTGGTCAAGCCGTTCGGTCGACCTGTTTATGCGAATGGCGCCATGGCCGTCCTGCGCGGCAATCTCGCGCCCGCCGGTGCCATCATCAAACAGGCCGCCGCAGCGCAGCATCTCTTGCAACACGAGGGCCGCGCCGTGGTTTTCGACGGCTTGCCCGATATGGCGGCCCGGCTCGACGACCCGGCCCTCGACGTTGCGGCCGACGATGTGCTGGTGTTACGCGCGGCAGGCCCCAAGGGCGCACCCGGCATGCCCGAAGCCGGCTACATCCCGATCCCGAAAAAACTGGCGGCGCAGGGGGTCAAGGACATGGTGCGCATTTCCGATGCGCGCATGAGCGGAACGGCGTTCGGCACCATCGTCCTGCACATCTCGCCCGAGAGTGCCGTCGGCGGGCCGCTGGCGCTCGTGCGCACGGGCGATCGCATCCGTCTCGATACGGCCGGTCGCCGCATCGACATGTTGGTGTCTGAAGCCGAACTCGCGGCGCGGCGCGCAACACTCTTGCCACACCCGACCGGTCAGCATCGTCGCGGCTATGCAAAACTGTGGTTCGACGAGGTGACGCAGGCCGAACAGGGCTGCGACTTTGCCTTCTGCATTCCGCCGATCACGACGCGAATTGCCTGATACACGACTGACGACACAGCGCATCGCGCATGGTGCGTGTCGCTGTCACACGCAGGGCACACGGATGACCAAGTTGATTTTCGGCCTGGCCGCTTTCATCGGCCTGCATCTCGTCCCGACCGTGCCGTCACTGCGCGCACAGCTGCAACAACGGCTCGGCGCCAACGTCTACAAGCTGATGTTCACGGTGCTGTCGCTGGTGACGTTCATGTTGATCGTCTGGGGCTTCGGCGAGGCGCGGCGCTTGTCGGCCGCGAGCAACCCGCAGCTCTGGGTGCCACCGTCGTGGGGCCGGCACGTCACTTATGCACTCCTGTTGCCGGCGATGATCTGTCTCGTCGCATCCAACGTTCCCTCGCGCGTGCGTGACGTCGTCCGCCACCCGCTGCTGGTCGGCACGATGCTGTGGGCCCTCGGGCACCTGTTCGTGCGCGGCGATCTGGCATCGGCGATCCTGTTCGGATCGTTGCTGGCCTATGCGATTTACGATCGCATGTCAGTGGCGCGCCGGGCCGCGTCCGGCGCCTCGGTGCTCGGTCCACTCGGCGAGCGCAAGGGGCAGCTGACCGGCGACATCGTCGCCATCGGCGGAGGTATCGCGCTCTATGTCGCCATCATCATTTGGTTGCATCAGTGGTTCATCGGCGTTCCCATTCTGCGCTGAGGTCGTCTCATGCCGTCACTGATCGACAGCATCGCGCGCGCGCCGATCGTTCATGATGCGGCGCGGGTTCAACGTCATCGCGACGAACTCGCAGCCCTCGTCGACGCCGATCCGCGGCTGTCGAGGCTCTCCGAGGCGTTGGCAACACCGGCCGTGACGCAACTCGTCGATGGCATCTTCGGTGCGTCGCCCTATCTGACCGCACTCGCGCTCAAGCGTCCTCAAAGCCTCCAGCAGGCGTTGCTCGACAATGCCGAGACCCGGCTTGCGACGCTTGCGGCCGATCTGCACGCCGCCATGGCGCAGGCGCACACGCTGGTCGACGCCATGCGACCATTGCGTCTGTTCAAGGCCGATGCGGCCCTGTTTCTCGCTTTGGCCGATATCGGCGGCCTCTATGCCGACGTCGACGTGTCGCGAGGCATCGCCAGTGCAGCCGACACGGCCGTCCGCGCGGCAGTGGCATTTCTGTTCCGGCAGGCACAGGCACGCGGCGATTGGCTCGATGCGGCTGACCATGCCGAAACACGCTCCGGCTACATGGTCGTCGCCATGGGCAAGCACGGCGCCAACGAACTCAACTATTCATCCGACATCGACTTGATCGTTTTCTACGACCCCGAGGCGTCCCGCGACAAACGCACTGAACGATACGATGCGCAGACGTTTTTCGTCCGCCTGACGCGTGACCTCGTCCGCCTGCTGCAGGAGCGCACGGAACACGGCTATGTCTTCCGAACCGATCTGCGTCTGCGACCCGACCCTGGCGCCATGCCGATCGCCATCAGCCGAGACACGGCGCTCAACTACTATGAGAGTTTCGGCCAGAACTGGGAGCGCGCCGCGATGATCAAGGCGCGCGCGATCGCCGGCGATATCGCAGCCGGCCGCGCATTGCTCGACGATCTTCGCCCCTTCATCTGGCGCAAATATCTCGACTACGCGGCCATCGCCGACATCCAGGCCATGAAACGGCAGATCCACGCCGTCAAAGGCTTTGGCGATATTCGCGTTGCCGGCCACAACATCAAGCTCGGTCGTGGCGGCATCCGCGAGATCGAGTTCTTCGTCCAGACCCAGCAGTTGATCGCGGGCGGGCGACAAAAAGATCAGCGCGCGCCGGAAACGCTGATCGCGCTCGCCAACCTCGAACAACGCGGCTGGATCACCGCAGCTGTCCGCGACGACCTGCACGCAGCCTATGTGCATCTGCGCACCATCGAACATCGCCTGCAGATGCTCGATGACGAGCAGACCCAGACCCTTCCCGACGATGCCGAGGGCCTCGCGCGGCTGGCACATTTTTGCGGTGACAGTGACACGGACGCGTTCTCGGTCGGCCTCGTGCGCACGCTCGAAATCGTGCAGCGGCATTATGTACGGCTGTTCGAAAAGGCTCCGGCGCTGAGTGCGGGCGGCGCCAACATGGTGTTTGCCGGCGAGGCTGATGATCCGGCCACGCTGACCGCTCTGGCAGATCTCGGGTATGGCGATCCCGCGGGCGTGGTGTCGTTGGTGCGTGCCTG
Source organism: Hyphomicrobiaceae bacterium (assembly GCA_031411355.1). Taxonomy (GTDB): domain Bacteria; phylum Pseudomonadota; class Alphaproteobacteria; order Rhizobiales; family Hyphomicrobiaceae; genus JABFRJ01. Next base: position 3,640 of record JANOAW010000901.1, read on the forward strand.
GCATCATGGCCGCTATCGCGCGGTGCGCTCGCCGCGCGCCCGCGAACTCCTTACCGTCGTCCAACCACAATTGATCGCAGCGTTTGGTAAAACCGTCGATCCCGATCACGCCATCCACGCGTTCGATCGCTTTCTGTCCGAGCTGCCGTCCGGTGTGCAGTTGTTCTCCCTGTTGAAGGAGAACCTCAGCCTGCTCGACCTTGTGGCCACCATCATGGGCTCGGCACCACGGCTGGCCCGCGTGCTCGGCCGCCATCGCCGTGTCCTCGACGGCGTGCTGGATCCGGGTTTCTTCGGCGTTCTCGCCGATCGAGCCATGATCCGCGCCATCGTTGCAGAAGAAATCGCAGCCGCAACCGATCTTCAAACTGCGTTGGATCGCGCCCGCGCCGTCGGCCAAGAGCAGGCTTTCCTGATCGGCGTTCGGGTTTTGACCGGCACCATCGAAGCCGATCGCGCGGGCGGCGCCTATGCACTTCTCGCCGATCAATTGATCGACGCCCTCGCCGATCGGGTGCGCGTCGAGATGGAGCGCGTGCACGGTCGCATTGCGCGAGGCGAGGCCGTGGTTATCGCCATGGGCAAACTCGGCGGACGCGAGATGACGGCTGCGTCTGATCTCGACCTCATTGTGGTCTATGATTTTGCGCCCGATGCGTCCCCCTCGGATGGCGCGAAGCCGCTGGCGCCGACTGAATATTACGCCCGCTTCACGCAACGCCTGATCGCAGCCTTCAACGCGCAGACTGCCGAAGGCCAACTGTACGAAATCGACATGCGGCTGCGCCCGTCCGGCCAGAAGGGCCCCGTGGCAACGCAGCTGTCGAGCTTCATCGCCTATCAAGCCAATGACGCCTGGACGTGGGAGCACATGGCGTTGACGCGCGCGCGTGTGGTTTGTGGCCCGCCCGGCCTCACAGCCAAGGTCGAACGCACCATTCGCGACACGCTCACGCTGCCGCGGGACCGCGCCAAGATCGCAACCGACGTGCGTGACATGCGCGCCCGGATCGCGGCCGACAAAGGCACCACCGACATCTGGGATCTCAAGCAAGTGCGCGGCGGGTTGGTCGATCTCGAATTCATCGCCCAACACCTCCAGCTGGTGTGCGCCGCCGCTCGACCTGATGTGCTCGATCCCAATACGGCCGGCGCCTTGGCCCGGTTGGTCGAGACCGGTGACCTCGCGCCCGACGCCGCAGAAACGCTGCAGGCAGCAGCGCGCCTGTTGCATGATCTTACGCAGGTTCTACGCCTGTGTCTGGACGGCCGGTTTGATCCATCGAAAGCGCCGGATGGTTTGAAATATCTCTTGGCCCGCGCAGCCCGATTGCCGACCTTCGAGGTGCTGGAGGCGCATGTGCGCACAACCCTCGCCGACGTGACCCGCCTGTTCGACGAGCTGGTCGTCTAGCGCCGAGGACGAAACAAGTCCCAGATGCCGATCGACGTCTCGTCACGGACGTTGCCGAGGCGCTCTTTCACGGCGTAGGAACACACAGCCGATCCGGGACACGACGCCATGCCGACCACCACCACCGCCATTGCCCCCGACACGACGGGGCTCAATTTCTTTGCAGCCGACCGCTCATTGCAGGATCTGCTGGCGATCCATCTGCCGGCGGATCTGTTGGCGCATGTCACGCCGCATCTCGACCGGCTCGGCGCCCTCGCCGGCGATCACCTCGACACTTGCGCCCGGCTCGCCGATCGCCATCCGCCGGTCTTGCACCACCGCGATCGTTTCGGTCGCGACGTGCAGCACATCGAATATCATCCGGCGTATCGTGAACTCGAACGGGTGGCCTTCGGCGAGTTCGGCATCCACGCCATGTCGCACGCGCCGGGCATTCTCGGTTGGCCGGCCACATACCCGGCGGCGGCGAAACATGCGTTCACGTATCTGTTCAATCAGGCGGAGTTCGGCCTCGGCTGTCCGATCAACGTCACCGACGGCTCGGCCATGTTGCTGGCTCGCTTCGGTGACGCGGCGCTGAAAGCCAAATATCTGTCCGGCCTGATCTCGACCGACATGAGCCGCCTGACGCAGGGCGCGCAATTCATGACCGAGAAGGAAGGTGGTTCTGACGTCGGCAGCTTGACGACGGTGGCGAAACGCGACGGCGATCATTTCCGGCTCTACGGCGAAAAGTGGTTCTGCTCCAACGCCGACGCGCCATTGGCGATGCTGCTCGCGCGCCCGCAAGGCGCCTCGGCCGGCACGCGCGGCGTCGGGCTGTTCCTCATGCCGCGTACACGCGACGACGGCACGCCCAACGCCTACCGCATCGTGCGCCTGAAGGACAAACTCGGCACGCGCTCGATGGCGTCGGGCGAGATCAAATTCGACGGCGCTGTCGCCTACGCCGTCGGCGACCTCGATCGGGGATTCGTGCAGATGGCCGAAATGGTCAACTGGTCACGGGTCAACAACGCCTTCAAGTCGACGGCGATCATGCGGCGCGCTGTCCACGATGCCATGGCGGTCGCGCACGGTCGCATCGCCTTCGGCAAGCGCGTCGTCGACCTGCCTCTGGCTCGACGGCAATTGCTCAAGATGCTGCTGCCGCTCGAACAGGCGTTGTCGCTGAGCTTTGTCACCGCGACCGCGCTCGACCGCGCCGAGGCGCACGGTACTCACCAGTGCGGGTCGCAACAGGACGCAGCGTTGGTGCGCATCCTGACGCCGGTGCTGAAGTTTCGCGCCACCCGCGACGCGCGCAAGGTGGCGGGGGATGCGCTCGAGTTTCGCGGCGGCGTCGGCTACATCGAGGAATTCGCGCCCGCACGCCTGTTGCGCGACGCGCATCTCGGCTCGATCTGGGAGGGCACGAGCAACATCGTGGCGCTTGATGCGGTTGGCCGCGCCATCGGCCGTCATGGCGCCGACGGCGCGCTCGCAGCCGATCTGCATGCCCGCATTTCGGACACTTCGATCCTGCCGCAGCGCTTCGCGGATCGCTTGAAACGCACCGTCGATCAGGCCATCGCATTTGCGGTCGCGATTGCGCGTGACCCAGCATCGGAGGCCGACGCCCGGCGTGCGACGACGGCGCTCTATCATACTGCGTCGGCCGTCACGCTCGCCTGGGAAGCCGGCCACGTGCATGCAGCGCGGGGTGATGCACGCCGATTGTTGCTGTCGAAACTCGTGCTCGACCACAAGCTTGCCGCCCGCGATCCGTTCGCCCGCGATGCCAGCGCAGTCGAGGACGCGATCGCAGCATCACTGCTCGACGACCGGCCAACTGATCTCAAGCCAGCCAGTCTCAAGCCAGTCGATCTCGCGTCCGTCGCCGACATGCTCGAGGCGCGGTAAAGGCGAGATCAGTGCGTCCAGCTGCCGACGCGGCCGAACTTGAAATTGTCAGCGTACGATTTTCGGATGTGCGCCCGCGTCTCCGGTTCAGTGACCGTGTAGGCAAGGCCGACGCGCTCGGCGTAAGCGATGGCGTCCTCCTTGGTCGCAAACGACAACTTCACCTGCGCGGTCGTGTCGGACGACGACGTCCAGCCCATCAGCGGATCGATTTCACGCGGCGCCGTGGCGTCGTGCACCAGCATCCACTCGTCGGTTTGCGCAGTGCCGGATTGCATCGCGGATTTCGCAGGCTTGTAGATGCGGGCGGTCATACGCGGTCTCAGGATGGTTTGGTCAAACTGGATTAGCCCGATCCCGCGCGCATGCGCAAGGAAGATGCGGCCGAGCGTCGATATCGCGGTTTAAACGCGTACTTCAATGTCGACGGCGATGCGTTCAAAGAGCAGGTCGCCTTGGTCGGCCGCGGCGACGGCATGCTGGTCATCGACCGAGTTGCGGCCGGCGGGACTGGGACAGGCGATGGCAACATCACCCGGCTGGACGAGATTTCCTATTCGACCACATCAGGTCATTCCGACGGTTGCGATCGACGGGGCTCGACGCAATATGCGCCCTCCCGCTCAATTCGTCGCCTTCGGCGGCGTTTGCGGGGCGGCGGTTTTGGTCGACGCCTTGGCAACGGCCGGAGCCGCGGGCGTCGACGGCGTGGCGGCGGCCTTCTTGGACAACTCGGCGCGCTGCTGTTTGGCTTTGGCGACGGCTGCCACGGCCGCCGGGCGGCGGCGGCCGGGATTGCAGTCGCGGTTGAGCAGTTCGTTGCGCACGACCGTCGGCGCGGATTTAGCGTCCACCGGCACAGGCAAAGTCCGCACGGTGTGCGGCGGCTGCGTCAGATCCGTCCAGGCGCCGGTTTGAAAACCGTGCTCGAGCAGGCCCGCCGCGCGAATGGTACGGGCGGCACCGCTCGGCTCGCCAAGGACGACGGCGACGACGCGCTTGCCCTCGCGCGAGGCGGTCGCGACGACGTTGTAGCCGCTGTCGCAGATGAAGCCGGTTTTGAGGCCGTCGGCGCCATCGTAGGTGCGCAGCAAACCGTTGTGGGTGCGCAGGACACGTCGACCGATGCGCACGTCGTGTTTTTGCCAGAGGGCTGCGTACTCGGGGAAGTCCCGCAACACGGCCATGGACAGGATGCCCAGATCGCGTGCGGTGGTCACTTGCGCCGGATCGGGCAGGCCGTGCGGATTGACGAAGTTCGAATGCGTCATGCCGATGCGCCGGGAGGTGGCGTTCATCTGCTTGGCGAAATCTTCGACCGTGCCGCCGATGCCTTCGGCCAGCATGACAGCGACGTCGTTGGCCGATTTGACGATCAACGCCTGCAGAGCAAGTTCGACCGTCATGGTCGCACCAACCGGCAGACCGACTTTGCTCGGGGCCTGCTGCACCGACACCTCGGATGCCACGAGTTTCGTCTGCAGAGTGATCTTGCCGGCTTTGATGGCATCGAACGCCATATAGGCGGTCATGATCTTGG
>JANOAW010000902.1:0-15949 GCA_031411355.1 Hyphomicrobiaceae bacterium
TGCTCCGGTCTCGGCGTCGACGGCTACTTCGATCTCGCCCGCAAGCTGCACAACAAAGTGCGCGTGCCCGACCGATACACGAATGTCTCGGACCCGCGCCTGACCGTTGCACCCTCTGAGCTGATCCGCGATTTCGTCGCAGCCAACCCTGGTCTAAAACCCGACGCCATTGCCGTACAATGCGGCGGACCGGGCAACCGCTTGCAGGAAGTCCGCGTCTGCTTTGACAAGCAGGGCGAGTTCCGCAGCTGTGGCCGCAACGAGGACCAGCGCAAACTGTGCGCGGCGCCGAGCATGTACATTCCTCCGGTGCGCTCCGGTGGTGCGTCGCCAACCCCGATCAATCGATCGACACTTCCGGGCATCGGTCCGAAAATCTGATCCGACACGCGGTTCGCACGGGCCCATTCTGCGCCTCGCAGGATGGGCCTTTGCATCTGCCCCTCGACGGCGGCCCTCTCGACGCAGATGGACAACGACGTCGAGACGAGAGAATGTGACCACGCAGGCCGGTGCACAGAACGCCGGATGTGAGGGGTCGGACGCGCAATGACAGCTTCGGCGATACACGCGACGTCGGGCACCTCGCCCGGGACGCGAGCCGGCGACGCGATCGCCGTCGACGATCTATCGCTTATCTACGGCGGCACCGGCGGCGTGCTCGCCCTCGACCGCATCTCGTTCGGTATTCCAGATGGCGCGTTCGTCGCCATCGTCGGCCCATCCGGGTGCGGAAAATCGACGTTGCTGAAAATTCTTGCCGGCCTCCTGGCGCCATCCTCTGGATCGGCGACGCTGCGGGGCACACCGATCAAAGGCCCACGTCGCGATATCGGCGTCGTCTTCCAATCGCCCGTGCTGTTTCCGTGGCGCGACGTCTTATCCAACGTCATGCTGCCCTCCGACGTCCAGCGCTTGGACAAGGCCGCCATGCGCAAACGCGCCATGCAACTGGTCGAATTGGTCGGGCTCGACGGCTTCGAACATCGCTACCCGCGAGAACTTTCAGGCGGCATGCAACAGCGCGTCGGCATCATCCGCGCGCTCATTCACGATCCCGCGGTATTGTTGATGGACGAGCCGTTCGGTGCGCTCGATGCCATGACGCGTGAGAACATGAACGTCGAGTTGCAGCGCATCTGGATGGAGAGCCGCAAGACCGTACTGTTCATCACGCACTCGACGTCGGAAGCCGTGTTTCTCGCCGATCGAGTGATTGCCATGACCCCACGTCCGGGACGCATCGCCGACGCCTTCGATGTCGACCTGCCGCGCCCGCGACCGCTCGACGTCATGAACACCGAAAAGTTCGGCACCTACGTCAAACGCGTGCGCCTCGCGCTTAACTCCGGCGGAAAGCTCGATTGATGCGCGGTCCACTCAATTTCATGCTCCGACTGTTGCTCATCGCAGCCGTGCTCGGCGTCTGGGAATACGCCGTCTGGTACTTCAAAATCCGGCAATTCATCCTCCCGCCGCCGAGCCAGGTCTTCCAGGCGCTCTACAACGGCTTCGCAGCCAACCTCTATCCCGAGCATATCGGCGTAACGCTGTTCGAGACTTTCCTCGGCTTCCTCCTGGGAACTGTGCTCGCGTTTTTCTTCGGCACCATCGTCGCACTGTCGCGGCGGGTCGAATATTTCCTCTACCCCTTCATCGTCATGTTCCAGGCTATGCCGAAGGTCGCGCTCGCCCCGCTGATCATCATCTGGTTCGGCCTTGGGCTGACCTCGAAAGTCATCAATGCCGCACTCGTCGCGTTCTTCCCGCTGATGGTCAATACCATCGTCGGCCTGCGCTCGGCTGAAGAAGACCGCATCAATCTGATGCGCTCGCTGGCCGCTTCGAAATGGCAGATTTTCTGGATGCTGCGCCTGCCGAACGCGCTGCCGTATATCTTTGCCGGTCTCGAAATCGCGATGATCTTCGCCTTGATCGGTGCCATCGTCGCCGAATTCATCGGCGCTGAAAAAGGCCTCGGCATGCTCATCCAGAGCATGAACATCAACGTCGATGTGGCCGGTCAATTTTCAATTCTGCTCATCCTGTCGTTCATCGGCCTGATACTCAACGGCATGGTCTCCACCGTCCGCCGTCGCCTGTTGTTCTGGGATGCCGCGGCGCAGGCCGACGCGGCGGTCAAAGAGGAGAAGAAACTATGATCACGCGCTTTCTGGCCGGTCTCGCGACCGGCGTGATGGTCCTCGCGGGCGCTGCCGAGGCCCAGTTCGAAACGATCAAGGTCGGCTGGTGCTCACGCACGATCTCATCCGCCGGGTCACCGTTTGCCGTCGCGACCAAGATGGGCTGGTTCGAGAAGGCCGGCATCAAGATTGACCTCGTGCCGCTGCCAGGCTCGGGCGATTGCGTGAAACTGGTCGCGACGGGCGAGATCCCGTTTGCGTTACCGAGCGCCGAACCTTTGCTGGTCATCCGCCCCCAGGGCGCCGACGTGAAAATGTATTACACGGCCTATCAAGGCAACATCTACGGCATCGCCGTGCCTGAAAGCTCACCCCTCAAGACCGTCGCGGATCTGAAGGGCAAGAAGATCGGCGTCATCGGCATGGGATCGGCCGGCGCCATCTTCGCACGAGCGCTGGTCGCGGATGCCGGCCTCGATCCGACCAAGGACGTCTCCATCGTGGTCGCCGGCGAAGGCGGTCAAACGGCAGCCCTGCTCTCGAACGGATCGGTCGACGCCCTGTCGCAGTTCGATACCCAGTATGCGCTGGTCGAAAATGCCGGTGTGAAATTGCGCCTGTTTGACCACCCAGGCATCGGCAAATACCCGTCCAACGGTTTCGTCGCCCTTGGCGAGACACTGAAGACGAAGCGCAAGCAGGCCGCGGCTCTTGCCCAAGGCTATGCCATGGGAACTGCTTTCGCGATGGCCAATCCGGAAGCCGCCATCCGCATCCTGTGGGAAGTCTATCCGCAAACCAAAGCCACGGGCAAAGACGAAGCCACGGCGATCCGCGACGACATCTCGACCTTGAACGCGCGCGCCAAGAGTTGGAACTACAAAGCCGTCGACGCCAAACGTTGGGGCGATAACGTCGAGGCCAACTACACCCCGTTCGTCGACTGGCTGCTCAAGAACGGCGTCATCAAGCAGAAGTTGCCCTACGGAGAGTTCGTCGACAATTCACTGCTCGACGACATCAATGCCTTCGATGAAGCAGCCGTCGTCGCAGCCGCCAAGGCGTGGAAGAAATAAAAGCGTCGCGCACCACCGGCATGCCCCATCGCGGCCTGCACGCACACCATCGCTTGCACAAAGCGATGGTCCGTACCAGAAGGGCCGAATGCAGCCATACCTCGACATCTTTACGGCCGTGGCCAACGCGCGCGCGGACGCCCTCGGGCGCGACGGCCTGATCGTCAAAGCCGGCGAAGGCCTCGGCGCGGCGATCCTCAAGGTGCTCAAGCCTACATGGACGACCGATGCACCGGAACTGTTTTTGAATACCAATGGCCTGTTCTTCTCGATCTGGGTCGACCAGGCGTGCAAAAAACAAAAGCGCGCCCGCTTCAATCTGCACGCCAAGAAGCTGCGAAACATCAAAGGCGAGGCCTTCGCCGCACGCGAATTCGCCCGCCTGTTCCGAGGCGAGGCCGCATCCGTGCTTCAAACATGGCCAACCAACGTCTATCCCAAGGGACCGATCACGCTGTTCGAAGGGCACGTGCATCTCGATCCACGCACGCTCGAAGCTGAGACGACGACGCTGCTCGATCGCTTTGTCGCCATGGTGCCGATGATCGATCGCATGTTGGCGTCGGCGCCGATCGGGTCGCCAAAGACCGAGGCGCAGTCGTCATGACACGATCAACCGACGCCGCGACGTGCTGGCGGCAAGCGTAAACGCAGCTCGAACAAGGTTGCCGATCGCCTGTCGCCACTCAGATGCAGCCGAGACCTTAAAGAGAGCTCCGATGTCAGCCTCCCGCACGTCGATCTTCGCCAAGATCAGGGCCGGCCTCGCCGACGATACGCGCTCGGAGGCGGAGCGGCGGCGTGTCGTCGACGCGCGAATCGCCTCGCCGCCGGCCCATGACCTACCGGCGCGCGTCCAGAAATCGCATGACGATCTGCGAACGCAATTCAAGGCGTATCTCGAGGGTCAATCTGCGACGGTAATCGAAGTCGAGGCCGCGGCGCGCGTTCCCGAGGTCATTGCCGACTATCTGCGAGCGCACAATCTTCCGAGCAGGGTTCGTATTGGCGCCGATCCGTATCTGGCCGACCTCCCCTGGTCGACAGTGCCGGCTTTGCAGCGCGACGTCGGCCGCGCGGCACCGACCGACGAAACCGGCGTCAGCCACGCATCCGCAGGCATCGCTGAAACCGGTACCCTGATGGTGACGTCGGGCGCCGATAATCCCGTGACCATAAATTTTCTGCCCGAAACCCACATCGTCGTCGTCGAGGACAAAGACCTTGTCGGGCCCTATGAGGCAGCCTTGGCGAAGGTGCGCGCGAAATTCGGCAAAGGCCTGATGCCCCGCACCGTAAATTTGATTTCCGGCCCCTCGCGGACCGGCGACATCGGGGGCAAAATCGTCATGGGGGCCCACGGCCCTCGACGCATGTGCGTCGTACTCGTGCGCGGCTGATCCGGCATCGTTCAGCCGAGCGGGCCCAAGAGAGCCGCACCGAGCAACGCTGCGACCACGAGTGCCGTCAACCCGATACGCAGTCGTCCATACCAGGCCGGCGTCTCACCGAGCCGCACCGTCCACAGGTCATAGGCGAGCGACCCCACAAAACCGGCTGCCAACAGCAACAGCCCGTTGCGCGCTGCAAACCAAAGTCCGGCCCAGGCAATGAGCGATGGCAGGATGCTGATGCCATACCGCCGCCAAGCGCGACCACCGCCAAGCGCCGGCTGGGCGAGCGCTAGGCCCCACTGCACGCCGCCGAGAAACGCCAGGATCGCGCCGGAATAAATCGTCAGATTATACAACGCCGGCCCGGTCAGGCGCGGCGACAATGGCCATCCCGCTCCGACCTGCACGGCCGTGGCGATGATTGGCACCGCCCCAGCGACGCCAAGCACGAGGGCCGGCAATGGTATGACAGCATCCGACGTTGAACCAGACATGCAGCGCGCACTCCCGTGATGGCTCGGGAGTGTCTAATCCCAGGCCATCGGTCAATGGGTGTAGATGTATTCGCGCAAGGCGCTGGCTTCGTGCTGCACTTCCTCGACGTGCTTCTTGACCACGTCGCCGATCGAGATCACGTCGACAAGGCGATCGGCGGCATCGACGACGGGCACATGGCGAAAGCGCCCATGCGTCATACGGGCCATGACTTCCTGGATAGCCGTATCGGCAGTGCACGTCACCACATCGCGGGTCATCACGTCACGCACTGGCGCCGAAAGGATGTCCGGCCCCACTTCCGCGATGCGTCGGACGATGTCGCGCTCCGATAGGATGCCAGCGACGCTGCCATCGATTTTGGTGATGACGACGGCACCGATTTTGTACTGGGCCAGTTTCCGCGCCGCCTCCATGACTGTCGCGGTACTCTGCACGGTGATGGCAGTCGGGCCGGAACCGTTAGCCTTTTGTCTGAGGATGATCTGAACTGTCACGTGCGTCTCCCGGACCGTTTCGGTTGCAAGCATACGTCGGCCGTGCGGCACACGGCAGCCTGCGACAGAATGACCTGGATCGGCCGGCGTTGCAATGCCGAGTCACATCGCCTCACGGGACGTCGGCATCTGACCGTGGTTCACCCGTCCCCGCGAGCCGAAGCAGCGTCTCGGATCGCCAGTCGGCAAATCGCCCCTCGGCGATCGCCAGCCGCATGGCTTGCATAAGCTCTTGATAAAAATGCGTGTTCGCCCAACTCATCAGCATGGCACCGAGATATTCCCCCGATCGGATGAGATGATGCAGGTACGCGCGGGAGTAGTCCCGGCATGCCGGACACGTAGAAGTCGGATCGAGGGGCCGCATATCCTCGGCATGTTTGGCATTCTTGATGTTGACCTTGCCCGACCACGTATACGCCGTGCCGTGTCGACCGGACCGTGTCGGCAGCACGCAATCGAACATGTCGACGCCGCGCGCAACACTCTCGATCAGATCCTGCGGCGTTCCTACACCCATGAGATATCGCGGCTTGGCCGTCGGCAAAAACGGCAACGTCTCCTCTAGCACGCGCAGCATGGTTTCTTGACCCTCGCCGACCGCAAGACCGCCGATCGAATATCCGGGCAGATCCATTGCCGCGAGGGCCTCGGCCGAACGTCGGCGTAGCGACGGCTCCGTGCCACCCTGCACGATCCCGAACATGGCCATGCCCGGTCGGCTCATGGATTGAAACGCCCGCCACGATCGCTCGGCCCAACGCAACGACAACGCCATCGCATTTTCCATACGCGCAAAGTCGGCCGGCAACTCGATGCATTCGTCGAGCTGCATTTGGATGTCGGAGCCGAGCAAACATTGGATCTCGATCGAGCGCTCGGGCGTCAACACATGTTTGGAGCCGTCGAGGTGCGATCGAAACGTCGCGCCGTCTTCGCTCATTTTACGAATGGTCGCGAGGCTCATGACCTGAAAGCCACCGCTGTCGGTCAGGATCGGTTTATCCCAACCCATGAAGCGATGCAGCCCGCCGAGACGTGCGATGCGCTCGGCGCCGGGCCGCAGCATCAAGTGATACGTGTTGCCGAGCAGGATGTCGGCACCTGCTGCCGCGACTTGATCAAGATACAGTGCCTTGACCGTCGCAGCCGTTCCGACCGGCATGAATGCGGGCGTACGAATGACGCCTCGCGGCGTTGCTACCTCGCCGACGCGGGCCAAGCCGTCGGTGCCGTGGAGCGTGAATGTGAAACGGGGTTCGATCAGTGTCGACATGCGCGAACCGGTATCAGACGCCGATGCGCCAGCCCAACGCCCGAGTGCCGCAGGCATCGACGGCTCTCAACGGCCAGTGCTCCGCTCGGGCATGCTACAGGCGCCGGGCCGGCACTTTCCCGAGCGCCGCGAGAATGCGTTCCGGCGTGAACGGTTGAGCAAACACTTTCGCCTTGAACGGACTGAGCGCGTCGTTGATGGCGTTCATGATCGCGGCCGGCGCACCGGCGGTCCCCGCTTCACCCGCCCCCTTGGCGCCGAGCAGACTTTCCTTGGTCGGCGTTTCGACATGACCGACGTGAATATCGGGCATTTCGGCGGCCATCGGCACCAGGTAATCCGCCATCGAACCGATCAGCAACTGGCCTTCCGGCGAATATATGCAGTGCTCATACAACGCCCCGCCAATGCCCTGCACGACCCCGCCCCGCACCTGTTCGTCGACCAGCAGCGGGTTGATGATGCGACCGCAATCCTCGACCACCCAGTGGCCGAGTAGCTTGACCATCCCCGTGTCTGTGTCGACGTCCAGCCAGCTCGCTTGGATACCGTTGGTGAAGGCGAACGGAAACTGCTTCGTGATGAAATGCCGCGTCTGCATGAGTTCGCGTGGCAGGTCCGGCGGCAACGTATCGCCGCGAAAATACACGATGCGGCCAAGCTCGGCGAGCGCCATGCGCACATCGCCCGTCGACTTGGTCACGATCTTGCCGTTGACGAGATCGAGCGTGTCGGGGGCTGCCTGCAGCATGGCGGCTGCCACTTTCAATGCCGCCTCCTTGGTCGCAAGTCCCGCCTGCAACGCGGCTTCGCCCCCGATCCCTGCACCCCGACACGCCCACGTACCGCCGCCATATGGCGTCGTCTGCGTATCGCCCGTCAGCACACGCACGGTATCTATCGGCACCCCCATCGCCTCAGCGACGATCTGGCGGATGATGGCTTCGGTCCCTTGCCCCTGTTCGGTGACGCCCGTCGCCGCCACGACCGATCCGTCCGGATCGATGCGCACGGTGCATCCATCCTGCGCCGAAATGCGCGCGCCGCCGATGCCGTACATGAACGGCGATGGGTTGGTGAGTTCGATGAAGGCTGCGAACCCGATGCCGAGATGGCGCCCTTTCGATCGACCCAGCGCCTGTTGCGCACGCAGCCCCGGGTAGTCGATCATCTCCATCAATCGGCCCAGCGACTTCTCGTGACTGAGCCCCTCGAAGCGCATGCCGGCTGGCGACGTACGCGGATAGCTGTCGTCGCGCATCAAGTTTCGCAGACGAAAAGCGATCGGGTCCATGCCGAGGGCTTCGGCCGCAAGATCGACTAGGCCTTCTGTGACGGTCGTTGCGATTGGATGGCCGACCGCGCGATACTGACACGTCGGCGTTTTATTCTGCAGCACGACCGTGGTCTTGGCCCGGTAGTGCGCGAACGCATAGGGGCCGCCGATAAGATTGACGACTTGGTTGCCCTCGACCGCGCTCGTCCGCGGATAGACCGAATACGGACCGATACCCGTGAGGTCGTCGGCATCGATGCCGAGAATGCGCCCCTCCGCATCGACGGCCATGCGCGCCGTGATGCGATGGTCGCGGGCGTGGATGTCGCTCGAAAAACTCTCCAGCCGGTCAGCGACGAATTTAATCGGCCGCCCCATCAACTTGGCGATCGCGGCAACGGCGACTTCGTCGGGATAGACATGCACCTTGATGCCGTAGCTGCCGCCGACGTCGGTGCAGATCACCCGCACATCACCCTCGGCCATGCGCAGATGCTTGGCGAACACACCCTGCATCATGTGCGGCGCCTGCGTCGAATGGTTCACGGTCAACCTGCCCGACGCGCGATTGTAGTCGGCCAAAATCGAGCGCGGCTCTAACGTAACACCCGTGTGTCGGCCGGTGTGGAAGGTCGCCTCGACGATCTTGTGCGCCGTTTTAAAGGCCTCCGCGATGTCGCCGCTCTCGTTGACGCGCTCGAAAGTGAGGTTGTCGCCGAGCTCTTGGTGGATCACCGGCGTTGTCGCGGCGAGCGCTGTTTCCATGTCGGCGACGGCGGGCAACGGCACGTAATCGACGCGCACGTGCGCCAGCGCATCCTCGGCCAGTGCCCGGCTCTCGGCGACGACAGCCACGATCGCCTCGCCCATCCACGTCGCCGTCGTCAACGGCAATGGATACTGAGGCGCCGACTTCATGCCTTTCAGATGCACCAGGACGGCGACCCACGGATCGACGAATTTGGCGAGATCAGCACCCGTGAAAACACGCAAAACGCCGGGCTGTGACAGCGCCGCGCTGGTGTCGATGGACTCGATGCGGGCGTGCGCATGCGGCGAGCGCACGAATGCCACATGCGCCATGCGGGGCAACACGATGTCATCGACGAACTGACCACGTCCTTCGACCAGTTTGGCCGTATTGGGCCGCGGAATGGATTTGCCGATATAGGAATTGGGCCGGTCGATGGAGCGCGGATCGATGATTTCGTCCATGAATCAAACTTTCCCTGCGCGAGCCTTGGCGACAGTCTCGATCGCATCGACGATGGCGTGATAGCCGGTGCAGCGGCAATAGTTGCCGGCGATGTGTTCGCGGATTTCGTCGCGGCTCGGTCGCGGATTGTGTGCGAGCAGGTCGGCCGCGGTCAGCAGCATGCCGGGCGTGCAGAAGCCGCATTGGGCGGCATTGCGCACGATGAAGGCGTCCTGCAGATCGCGGATCTCGCCACTGTCCGAGACACCTTCGATCGTCTCGACACTGGCACCGTCGACTTGCACGGCGAGCACCAGACATCCCCGCACGATGACACGGTCGACCCGCAACGTGCAGGCGCCGCACACGCCATGTTCACAACCGACGTGTGTGCCCATCGAGCCGAGCCCATCGCGCAGAAAATCGACCAGATGCGTGCGTGCCTCGACGCGGCGCGACACGCGCTCGCCGTTGACTGTTAGAGTGATGTCCAATGCCGTACTCATACTGCCCTCGCCGCGATTTTGCTCAACGCCCGGCCGAGCACGACCCGCGCCAGCTGTCGCTTCATCTCAGACCCGCCGTGCTGATCCGCCGGCGGATCAATGTCGCTTTCGAGCGCTGCCCGACACCTCTCGATGGTCACAACCGAAAGCTCGTGACCGATCAAGGCGGCGGCGGCCGCAGCAGCCAGTATCGGCCCATCGCCGACACCGAACAGAACCAAGCGGGCCGCAGTGACGCGGGCGCCCGAAAGCGTCACACGCAGCGCGGCACCGGCCATGGCATAGTCGCCCGACCGGCGCGCGATTTCCTCGATCGACGTGTGCTGATCGACCGTCGGCAGCGGCACCTCGACGGCGGTGATCAATTCCCCTTCAGTCAACGCCGTCGACAACAAACCCGTGAAAAAATCTGCGGCGGCCAATTTGCGCTCGCCGTCGGCGGACGCGACCACGATCGTCGCATCGAGCGCCATCACACACGCCGGCAATTCGGAGGCAGGATCGGCATAAGCGAGCGAGCCACCGATAGTGCCGCGATTTCGAATGGCCGGATGCGCGATCAGTTTAGTCGCATCGGCGAGCAATGGCGCATGCGCGTGAACGAGCGGATGGCGGCCGAGGTCGGTGTGCGTCGTCAAAGCGCCGATGCGCAAGCGATTGGCACTGACCTCGATCCCTTTCAAGCCAGCGATGCGGCCGATGTCGACTAGCAAGCTTGGCTCCGATAGCCGGAACGCGAGCGACGCGAGCAGGCTTTGGCCGCCTGCGATCACTTGCGCCTCGGGATCGGCCAAGAGAGCAAACGCGTGTGGCAGCGTTTCCACGCGCGCATAGGAGAACCGAGGTGATTTCATGCCGAGCGTTCCGCAACGACTTCTGGCATGGGAAAATCACGCCGTGTCATTTCGATTTCGGCCATACCCTGCCGTTGCGTCAAGGCCTCGGCCCATTTCATTGCCGTCACACCATACCCGTCACGTAGGCACGCGCCCACGCCTCCCGACCGTTCGCACGCGCACGCGACGCCGCCGCATCCCAATCGTACGCCAAAGCTAGAAACTCAGCCGACCACGTACCCCCACGTTTGGTGACCACGGCATAGCGCGCATGCGGCGCACGAGCGTCATTGTCCACGGCACTCGGATTATCAGCAAAAATCGGGCACCCGACACTGCCCGGATTGACGACCAACGTCCCAGGCGGCGTCCACACCATGTGGGCATGGTGACTATGACCACACAACACCAGATCGGCCGAAAACCCGGCTAGGCGCTGAGCGACATCGAAAGGTCGCGAGCATATCAAGCGACCGTCGGTTCTATCTTCGAGCAAAAACGTATAATCATCTGTCGGCGTGCCATGACACATCAGCACCGATCCCTCGAGCCGATGGGTCGTCGGCAGATTGCCGAGCATGGATCGCTGCGCCTCACTCAATTGAGCATGCGTGTAGACCAGAGCCGGCGACATCTTCTCGACCGACAACTGCGCCATCCAACGATCATGATTACCGCGTACCGTCGGTAGCCGTAGGGTCTCCAACAACTCCATGGTCTCGCGTGGCCAGAGCGGCGACGTGCACAAGTCACCGCAATTGACGATGAGGTCCACGCCCCGAGAACGGATGTCGGCCAGCACGGCCTCCAACGCAATCAGGTTGCCATGGATGTCCGAAATGACCGCGATGCGCATGAGTAGCCCTGTCTCGTCTCGTTTCGAGACGGCGATTAACATACCCGCCAATCTTCGTGACCACCACGTTTCACTCCGTGTTAAACAGGAGCAGTGTTCGCGTTCGAGGATGCCATGCGTCGCCTGACTGTTCTACTTGCAGCATCAAGCATAGCCGTAATGATCGCAGCCTTCGGCGCGACAGGATATGCGGCCCGGTACGGCGCTCCTGGATCGGCCGAAAAATCACTGACCCGCCGTGACGCCGGCAAACTGGAACTTCTCGTTTTCGAAATCGACGGCTGCGCCATGTGCGACGTGTTTCGCCGCGACATCGCGCCACAATACAAGACAGGGCCAGCGTCCACCCGTGCCCCGCTGCGATTTGTCGATCTGAACGAGACCGACCCTGACACGCTCGCCTTGCGCAGTAGCATCTCCCAAGTGCCGACCGTGGTTCTGATGCAGGATGGTCGCGAGGTCGATCGCATCACCGGATATGTCGGCCCGAGTGCCTTTCTCCGCATGCTCGACACTTTACTGTCGCGGGTCGACTGACGGCGTCGGGACACTAGAATCGGGGCGCTAGAATCGATAATGGCGCCCCGTTTCCGGTGCGCCATTGTCGGCATCACGTCGTCGCATAACCTGATCAGGCGGCCTTACGGCCTTTGCGACCAACCGGCTTTGCCGACTTGATCATCGTGTCGGTAACGGCTTCTTCAGGCTGCACGTACGGCTGGCTCATCTGCTCGGCAGCCCCGCTGGTGTCACGCACCAGGCTTGCGAATGGCGACCAGAGCGCCATGACGTTGTTCTGAGCCAGCGTGTTGAGAGCTGCGACCGTGTGGAAAGCAGCCGAAATGCGACGCTCGGCGAAAGCGGTCTGCAACTCGACGACATCCTTCACAGAGCGCGCTTCCATAGTTTTCTTGCTGACGTCGATGGCGTCGGTGAAGACATCCTTGCCGTAATCGACCATGGATTTGTTCATGGTGACCATGCCACCGAGCGTGGTACGTCCGGCGTTGTCGACAACCGACAGCACTTCGGAACCGAAGGCTTTGGCCTGGTCCAGATTGACCTTCATGCTCGCCAGCGTGTCTTCGACGCGCTCGACGGCGGAAACGGCAGCGTCTTCGGCGCGGACGACGCCCCTTTGCACGCCGGTGCTGGCGGTGTGGATCGAGGCCTTCACGGACGTGTCGAATTCGGATTTCATGGCATCTGCTCCTGCGGTTTCGACCAGTCGGTAGACCAGTGCGTTGATCTGATAAACAGTGTTGTATCAGATTTTTGCTGCAGCGCAACATAAATTCTAACGCGGCGCAGCATTCGTGTCCTTCGCGATGCCGCATCAGGTCCAGGACGCGCGCATCGACCACGTCCCGACGAGCCGTCGTGTAGCATATTCAACACAACGCGCCAGCGTCGTGACGTGTATCAATCCCGCCCACACGCCCGTGCCATGGCCGCGATGCGCAGCGACATTGCGCTGCCACCATCCGCAAGCGCGTCGATAACCGTAAAATGGTCGGCGCGCGGCACGATGACAGCTTCTGCCGCGAGCCCAGCCGCACTCCAATGTCCGGCCATGTCGACGCTTTGCCGGATGAATTCGGCACTTTCGTTTGCCCCGACAGCCGCCGTCAGCCAGCGATCACGAGGCGGCACACGACCGAACTTCGGGCTGACGGCGACGGCGCTCTCGGCCGTTTCGCCGAGCCCGTTGCCGATCGACGTGCCGATCAACGGTACCAAGTCGAATACGCCGCTGATCGCATAACCCATGCGCACGAGATCATGCGGCACGCCGTCGACATGCGACCAGTCCGTCGCCAGCATCGCAGCGGTCAGATGTCCGCCGGCGGAATGCCCCGTGACGACGGGGCGACGCCCGGTCCGTTGCCACAAGTGGACGAGAAACGCCTGCATGTCGGCGACGATGTCGGCGATGCGCACGGCCGGACATAGGCGATACGACGGCATGGCCCAGGCCACCCCGTTGGCCAGTGCGCCAGCGGCGGTGAAAGCAAAGTCTTTGCGATCCCGCCACTGCCAATAGCCGCCATGGATGAATACGGCGACCGGCTCGCGCCCGGTTGCAGTCGACGGCAGGAACAAATCATAGCGTTGCCGCGGATCTGGTCCGTACGCCACATCGAAGTCGGCGTTGACACCCGCGCGCAGCGACGCTGACGCATCAACCCATCGGGCAGCGATCGCCACAGCATCCCTGACCCGCGCCGAATTGTTGTATTCCGCCTCGTAGTCGATCGCCATGACCTAAGCTCTGCTCCCCGACGACAGCTCAGAAATTTTCAATCCATGGCCGCATGTCCATCTCGTGGGTCCACGCGTCCCGTGGCTGGCAATGCAAATGCCAGTAGGTATCGGCGATGTGGTCGGGATCGAGGATGCCGCCCTGATCCTTGATCGCGTATCGCTCTGGAAAGTTGTCCCGGATCCACGCCGTATCGATGGCACCGTCGATGACCACGTGGGCAACGTGCACGCCCTTTGGCCCGAGTTCGCGCGCCATGCTCTGAGCCAACATGCGCAACGCCGCTTTCGCGCCTGAAAATGCTGAAAACCCGCTCCCGCCGCGCAGACTGGCCGTTGCGCCGGTGAATAAAATCGTGCCCTTGCCGCGCGGCACCATGCGCCGCGCCGCTTCTCGCCCCGTGAGGAACCCCGAAAAGCAGGCCATCTCCCACGTCTTCATGTATTTCTGAGCAGTCATTTCCAGAATGGAAAATCGAATGTTGGCGCCGATATTGAAGATGACGGCATCGAGCGGACCACACTCGACTTCGACCTTGTCGAACAAGGCGATCATTTGATCTTCTTTGCGTGCATCCGTTGCGTAAGCTTTGGCCGCGCCACCGGCGGCGGTGATGGCCTCGACCAGTGGCACCAGTTTATCGGCTGAGCGTCGGGCGACGGCGATCGTGTGCCCCTCACGTGCAAAGCGTCGAGCGATGGCCCCGCCGAGCGCATCGCCCGCGCCGACGACGAGAACAGAACCACGAGTGCCCATCAAGGATCTCCAAAAGACGCCGTCACGATGCTACAGGACCTGCGCTCGACTTGGAACCGGATTGCGACCCAGCAAGGAAATCGACATGCGTAAGCTCGACGGCAAAGTCGCGATCGTGTCAGGCTCCGGCCGCGGCATCGGCCGCGAGATCGCCATGAAGCTCGCGCGTGAAGGCGCCAAAGTCGTGGTCAACGATCTCGATCCAGGCCCCGCCGCCGAAACCGTGCAGGATATCATCGCCGATGGCGGCACGGCTCTCGCCTGCCCTGGCAACGTCACGCACAAGGATTTTGCCGACACCTTCGTCGCAGCCGCGGTCGACGGTTTCGGCGGCCTGGACATTATCGTCAACAATGCCGGCTACACCTGGGACAGTGTCATCCAGAAGATGACCGACGAACAATGGAACGCCATTCTCGACGTACATCTCGGCGCCCCGTTTCGCATCTTGCGCGCGGCATCCGAATTCATTCGCGTCCGCTCCAAGATCGAGGCGGCGGAAGGTCGCCCGCAGCATCGCAAGGTCGTCAACATCTCCTCGATCGCGGCCTTCATGGGCAATCCCGGTCAAGCTAACTACGCCGCAGCCAAGGCCGGCGTCCACGGCTTGACCCGCACCATGTGCCGCGAATGGGGCCGCTACCTCGTCAACGTCAACACGGTTGCGTTCGGCTTGATCTCGACTCGCCTGACGGTCGCAGCCGACGGTGGATCTCAGATCTCGGTCGAGGGCCGCGATATCAAAGTCGGTGTCAACCCGGACTTTCTCAAAGCCGCCGAAGCCGGCATACCCTTGGGGCGGGCTGGCACGCCAACCGAGGCCGCCGGCGCTGTCTATCTTCTGTGCACACCCGAAAGCGATTATGTCACCGGCCAATTGCTCGTCTGCGCCGGTGGACTGTATTGAACGCACTCGCGCGGAATTGAGAACCCTGAATTGATGCAGTCGGGAGGGAGACGGGCGTGCTCGCAGTCCATGGCCTCGTGCGCGCGTTCGGCGACTTCCGCGCCGTCGACGGCGTCGATCTGACAATAGAACCCGGCAGCATCACCGGCTTGATCGGCCCCAATGGCGCCGGCAAATCGACCCTGTTCAATTTGATCGCCGGCTCGCTCCGCCCGACCTCGGGCAGCATCGTCTTCGACGGACGCGACATCACCGGCCTGGCGCCGAACCGCATTTTCGAGCACGGCCTCGCGCGCACGTTCCAGATCCCTCGTCCGTTTCCACGCATGACGGTGCTCGACAACGCCATGCTCGTCCCCGTTCGCCAGACCGGTGAAACCTTCTGGCGCAATTGGTTCGAGGCCGGGTCATCAAAGCCGAGGAAGACCGCAACCGGGCCCGCGCGCGCGACGTGCTCGGCTTCTGCGGCCTG
>JANOAW010000903.1:0-1774 GCA_031411355.1 Hyphomicrobiaceae bacterium
CCTCGCCGCTGGCCGTCACCACTTCGAGCGCCAGCACGATCTCGCGCATGGTGCCGTAGCGCACCGCATTCGTGCCGCTGGCGCGCGTGGCGGTCATGCCGCCGATGGAGGCGTCGGCGCCGGGGTCGATCGGGAAGAACAGGCCGGTGCTCTTGATCTCGTCGTTCAGCGCCTTGCGCGTGACGCCGGGTTGCACCGTCACCGTGAGGTCGTCGGCGTTGACCGACAGCACCTTGTTCATGCGGGCCACGTCGATGCTGATGCCACCTTGCACCGCCAGCAGATGCCCTTCGAGCGACGAGCCGACGCCGAACGGAATCACCGGCACCGCGTATCGGTCGGCCAGCTTCACGACCGCGGCGACATCCTCGGTGCTCTCGCAATAAACCACCGCCTCGGGCGGCGGTGCGTCGATCGGCGATTCGTCGCGGCCGTGCTGCTCGCGCACCGCGAGCGCGGTCGAGCAGCGCGTGCCGAAATGCGCCTGCAGCGCTTCCAGCATCGCAGCCGGCACCGGGCGCGGTTCCAGGCGAGGCAACAGGTGGGCGGGCAGCGGTGCGTTCATGGGTGTCTCCGTGGCCGTGCGGGCGGTGGCCTCGAGGGCCATTGTGCCGCTGCCGTGCAACAGCGTGGTGTGCCTTGCCACGAACGCCGGAAACAGCGCTTTACCGAACTGCCTCGATGACCAGAATCGCCCGGGCCGACGAGGCACCCGATTGATCTTCCAGTGGAGTATCCGAGATGAGCGGCAAGTTCGAAGTCACCCAGTCCAGCGACGGCAGGTTCATGTTCAACCTGAAGGCCGACAACGGCATCGGCATCCTGACCAGCCAGATGTACGAAGCCAAGGCCAGCGCCTTGCAGGGCATCGAGTCGGTGCGCGGCAACGCGCAGATCGACACGCGGTTCGAGCGCCTGAGTTCGGCCAAGGACGAGCCCTATTTCACGCTGAAGGCCTCCAACGGCCAGGTCATCGGCCGCAGCCAGATGTACTCGTCGGTCGCGGCCATGGAGAACGGCATCGCCTCGGTCGCAAGAAACGCACCCGACGCCACCCTGATCGATCTCACGTCCTGACTCGGCGAGCCCCCCAGGTCGCCGCCCGGCGCCCGAGGGGCGGCCCTGCGCTGGCCTGGCCAGGGCGCGCTAGCATCGCGCCATGGCCAATCGACTCACCCAGATCGCGACCCGCACCGGCGACGACGGCACCACCGGTCTGGGCGACGGCACCCGCGTGCCCAAGGACCACCTGCGCGTGCAGGCGATGGGCGATGTCGATGAGCTGAACTCGCAGCTCGGCGTGCTCCTCGCCGAGCCGTTGCCCGCCGACGTGCGCGAGCTGCTGGTCGTGATCCAGCACGAGCTGTTCAACCTCGGCGGCGAGTTGTCGATCCCCGGCTTCGAGTTGCTGAAGGCCGAGGCGGTGCTGCGGCTCGACGACGCACTGGCGCACTACAACGCCGCGCTGCCGCGACTGAAGGAGTTCATCCTGCCCGCCGGCACGCGCAGCGCGGCGCTCGCGCATGTTGGCCGCACGATCGCGCGGCGCGCCGAGCGCGCGGTGGTGGCGCTGACGGCGGTGGACGCGGTGCGCGCCGAACCGCGCCACTACCTGAACCGGCTGAGTGATCTGCTCTTCGTGCTCGCGCGCGTGCTCAACCGCGCGAACCTCGACGGCCTGGGCGGCGACGACGTGTACTGGAAGAGCGAACGCCTCGCTCGCGACGCCGGCACCTGACATCCGCGCTACGCCACCGCGAGCTGCGGTCGCTGC
>JANOAW010000904.1:0-3508 GCA_031411355.1 Hyphomicrobiaceae bacterium
GACAGGCTGGACAACAGCTTCGACTGCTCGAACCACGAGGCAAAATCCGCCGCGTGCCTGTTGTCGCTGTGGAAGTCACGCACGATCGCCATGCGCTCCCATTCGGCCACGGGAACGAGCAACGAGCGACCGCCGGATTCGCGGAATTTGCGGAACGACTGCGAGGTCTGGCTCTTGGTATTCGGCGGAAAATCGCTCGCCCGCACCATGAAGCACGAGCGTGTGCCCATCGACTGCAACGCGCGCTCGAGCTGACGTTTGAAGCCACCGCCTTGCGTCGGCTTGTTGCATAGGAAAATGCGTGTTTCGGTGGTCAAGCCGCTCTTGTGGCGCAACGCCATATCGATGGCCGGCAGATCATCCGACAACGCCAGTTTTTCCAAAGTCACGTCCAACTGCCCGCCCCATTCGTCACGAGCCAAGGCAAGTGACGACTGCAACAGCGCGAGCAGCATGTCCTGATCGTCGAGCGTGACGTCGGTCTCGGAGGCGGCGTTGTGGCGCTCCCACAGCTCGCGGAAATCCGTCGTCGATGACGGCATCAGAGGCGGAGCGCCCGAGGGCGTGGTCACAGCCGGCGCGCCGAACAACCCACCACCCAGCGCGGCGACCAGTGCCGACATGAAACTCGGCGTATCGGCATTGGCCGGGTCGGCCGCGACGTCCTGGCTGTGCGACCGGCAGCGCGCCTGCGCGAGCTCGAGCAGGCGGCGGGTCGAGAGGCCCGAAAACTCTTCGAAGAACTGCGGGCCGAAATACTGCACGGGATCCGTGACACCGATCTCCATGCCGCGAGCCGCACCATATTCCAGCCGCTTCTGAATGATCAGGCGCGCCTCTTCGGCAGTGCGGGTTTCGATCAGTGGCACCGGGCCCGCCTTCTCGAGGCGATCGATATAAGATTGCGCCAGACGTTCGCGCACCTTCTCATAAAAATCACCCAGCACCGAGACGAGGATGATCGCGGTCGGCAGACGATTGGCGATCTGGATGAGATCGCGGACGGCCTTCTGGAATCGATCGGGATAGTCGTCGAAAAAGCGTAGATCCTCGACCTGATCGATGACGAACACGAATGCCGCGCGATCGACGACCCACATCAGCCGACCGAGGCTCTCGATGATCTCGAACGCGCGGCCCTCGCCGGTGTTCGGGTCCAAGGCGCCGACGGCTTTCTGCGCCAGCTCGTTGAGCGGCCGGCCATAGAGATATTGGCGCACGCGCTGATCGATGCGCGGATCGGAGCGCTGCAGATACAGCAGGGCTCGGATGATGTTGACGTCGAGATTCTGGTCGGCGAGTTTCGGCGCCGTGATGATCTGATCCGCGAGATCGACGATCAGGTGCGCGAGCCCCACCTCGTCGAGATCGGCATCGCGCAAAGCTGCGAGCGCTGCGGGATCGAGCACCTCCGCATCGTCGACGAGATGCGCCGTCAGACGCGCCAGCGCACTTTCCCCACCCATGTCGGGGTCATAAGGCTTTTCCAGCGAGTTGATCAGGCGGCGCAGGAAATAATCGGCGTAGTTCGCCACGTCCGGCGTCATCTGCGCATAGCCGAAATAAGCCATGCCCGAGCGATGCGCGGACGTCCGCAGCGCGCGGATCAAGTGCGTCTTGCCGGCGCCGGACTGGCCATGAAACAGCAGCATGCGTGCCTGCATCGGGCTGGCGTTGGCCTGGCTTGCGATCGAGGTCAGCACTTCGGTGAAGCGTGCACGCGCGCGGGCATGCACAAGCTCGACGTCGACAGGGTCCGCCCGCCAGATGTCGTCTTCCCATGTGATCGAATGCTCGAACGCCTGGGACATTCGCCCCTGACCGGCGCCTGCGAGGTTCGCCTGCAACTGCATCGGATTTCTGTCCTCGGTACACTCGGAAAAGGACACGCGACGCAACGAAAACACAAGCGAATCAGCGTTATCATAGGTGCGCGCGAATAGTCAGTAGCTTCACGCGAATAGTTGCGAGCAGGTGTATCGACTGTTCACACCTGACGCGTCTCGCTCTTTCACACGTCCACCCGCACGTAGTGGAACACCGCATTGCGATAGGACACGGCGCTCTTCTGCACGTCGTCGAGATTGCGGTCGTCGCGCAGATCGGCATTGGCGAGCACCAGCTGTCCGAGGCGATGGGCCTCCGTCAGCATGCATTTGAACTCGACCTCCGACAGTCCCCAGTGTGACCTCTCCGCGGCGATCGAACGCCACAGTCGCGAAATGAAAATCTTGCGGTTGCCGGTGAAGCCTTCGGCACCTGGTGCCGCGATCCGCAGCACGTCGCCGACGAACATCTCGAGCGAGGGGCGGGCGCTCGGGACCGCGAACGCCTGCTGTACGACTTCGAGTTTGCGCTTTGGCCGGGGCGGTGGCGGCGCGACATCGCCCTTGGTCAGATGACGGCGCAAGATGGCCGTCTGCAAAGCGCCGATGTCTGACTTGGCAGCACCGACGAAATCGGCCGCAAGGCCGGCGATCAGCCGCGCGTCGGTTCGATAACGGGTCGGTTCGCGGCCGAGGCGGCTCGCCAAAGCACGTCCGTCCTTGGCCGACAGGCCGGTTTTCTCATCGACTGCGCTGCGCTCTGCGTCACCGAAGGCGCGTGACAGTGCGACTTTCGCCAAGGCCGAGCGCAAGCGCACCGGTGACGCCGAGCCGCGGATCTTGAGATCGAAAGCCTTGATGAGGATTGCAGCCCGCAGACCATCGGGCTTGGCCAACTTTTTCAACTTCGCGGGCGCATCGTTTTCAAGACCGAGTGCCTTGGCGACGAGCCGCACGTCGCGCGCCTCCGCCCACGATTTCGGCATCCCGCCGCGACCGCCGAGCACGATGGCCGCGCGCTTCAATCCGGCGTCGGTGATTGCAACGCCGACCGCTTTGACGTGCGCGAGCCCGGCGTCGCCCAATGCCGCCAGATCGCGTTCGACCAGCGTCGTCCAATCCAGATCGGCCGCGAGATGGACTGCGAGCGGAGCGAAGTCCTTGGCAATGGCGTCACGCGCCAGCGGTTTGCCGGCCGTCGCCAAACGCAGCAGCACCATGTCCCGCAGGCGGTCGCGATCGAGCTTCGCGCGCGGCGTGTGTGCACTGCCGGCACTGTCGAGAACGGCCGCGTCCATCATGCCCTCCATCAGCGATCTGGTGGGCGTCGACGAATCGCAGCCCTCGATGCACAGCCTTCCGGGAGGCAGGGCGATCCGCCAAGTGGCAGCGCGGACATATCCCCGCCCATTCGCATCGCGGCGGTGTCGCCAGGTCTGGCTGGGACGGCGTGCTGGCCGGCACTGCCGATGGACGTCGGCCTTGGTATCTGCGCGTGTGTCATCGCGCCGCTCATCGAGGTCACCATGCCCCCAAATGCGACCCGCATCGATATTCTACCTGCCAGCAAGCTGCTGCTCGTGATGATCGCTGTCTTGGTGCTGCTCGCCGGCATTCAACTGTGGATCTTCGGCCGGCAGACGGACGTGTATTTCGCCTGGACGATCCGTTCGCCGCTGGTC
>JANOAW010000905.1:0-1735 GCA_031411355.1 Hyphomicrobiaceae bacterium
GCCGAGACCGAGGCCGAAAAGCGGAACCGTTTGAAGCGCGTCGAACAGTGCCGTGAACGGTGAGAGCAGACGATCGAAATTGCTATCCGAGGTGGTCGCACGATGCGAGAAGGCATCTACGGCATCGCTTGCGGAAACGGCGACAATCCCAACCATAGCGGCTGTCGCGAAAGAGAGGCGGACCAGTCGCCCTCCGGTGATCACGCCGTTGACCATGCATATCAGCAGCACGATCGGTACGGTGGCAAATGTCTGCACCGCCACGGCTCTCGACCCGGTGGTGAATACGCCGATGCAACTAGCAGCGAGCATCGACAAGGGAATCCAATTTTTGCGCCAGTTTTCCCGGCTGCCGACGACATGCCCGAGAGCCAGTAGAAACATGGTCGAAACAAACGCTCCATACCCTCCGAGATACGAAAATGTTCCCGATGCGCGCGTGATTGCAAGATCGCCGAAACCGGCGTCGTTCGCGATCGCCTCGTTGCCTTCGTGAGAAACGATGACGTTGATCCAGGAATCTTGCGGCGAAAGAAACTGGGCCAACCCTACAAGCACAAAGGGTACCATGACGAGCATGTAAGCGTCCAAAGCTCGCTTCATTGCCAAACGCGAAGCGAGCGCAAACGGCACCATGAAGGCGATGGCGATATAGAGGAAGTGACTTTTAAATCCGATCAACCAAAGTAAAATCGACGGATTGCTCGGATTGGCAGCCTGAATCACACAAAAAACCATCAGTATGATCAGCAAATCTCGTGTGCCACGCAGCAAATGCTCGTGTCCGCCTTGCCCGCGTTTCGATGACAAATAACCCAGAAACGCGAATATTATTATGGCGTCTTTAGCGAAATAAATTTGAGCCTGAAATTGCGGAAGAATCCATTTGCGAAGTGCGCCCTCAATAACCATGAGAAATACCGCCGCAGACAAGGCGATTTTCCAATGCCGTGCGGTTTGGCCGAACAAGATCGGCGCCAACGGGAGCAGGATGAGGGCTAGTTCGATCATGCGTTTGCAACCGGTTTAGCTCCGCGCGCCACGCGCTCCAGCGCATTCAGGTATCGCTGGGCGATAACAGGCGCGGTATGTCGACGGAGATGCTCGGGCGCTGCATCCCTGCAACTCTGGGCGAGTTTCCGATCGCTCAGTATCCTCATCAAACCGTCCGCCAGGTCGACCGCATCGCCGCGACGCACCACGATACCGCACGGGCCAATGGCCTCCGGCAAGCCTCCGCCATTGGTGCCGACGACGACGCAACCCGAGGCCGCTCCTTCGAGGGCGACGATCCCAAACGGCTCTTCCCACACCGACGGGACGGCCAATGTCGTATGTTCGCTGAGGGCCGACACCAGCGGCCCGCCCTCGAGTTTGCCGCGAAACTGGATTTGCTCAGTCAGCTTGAGTTGTTCGGCGAGACTTCGAAGCGGGCGCTCTTCCGGGCCACTGCCGATGATCGACAAGGTGAAGCGATGGCCGCGCTGACTGGTGAGGTGCAATGCACGCAACAAGACGTCGACACCCTTGTCCGACACCAGCCGTCCGAGGAAGACGATGTCGCGACTGGCAGTGTTGGTCGTCGCCGATGTGAACTGCGAGGAGTCGAAGGCATTTGGAATGACAATGCCACGACCGGGAATCTTGAGGTGGAGCCCATTGCTGCAGAACACGTTGTTGGTCACACGCGCCAAGCCTCGTTTGGCCATCGGTCGTGGGTCGAACGTGCGGCCTG
>JANOAW010000906.1:0-2586 GCA_031411355.1 Hyphomicrobiaceae bacterium
GGGGTGGACGAGGACTACCTGCGGGCGATGGAATATGGCATGCCACCGATGGGCGGTGTGGGGATCGGGATCGACCGGCTTTTGATCCTTGCGGAACTCGACGTACAACACCGGCCCGCCGCTCTGAATGCGGCTCGGCACGTTCTTGGCGGCTGGAATCATGATTCCGACCGGCTCGCCCGCCAGCAGGAATTGGCCAGTCGCAACATCGAGCTGCGACAAATTCGCCAGCAGGATGTGATGGCCGCCTCCGGCATTGATAATCAGCACTTGGCCATAGGTGCGGAACTCACCTGCATAAACTACCCAGCCATCCGCCGGTGACGTCACCTGAGCGCCGTGGCGGGTTTCAATCGAGATGCCGAGTGCTGGCCCGCGCGACGTCCGTTCGCCGAAACTGATGACACGACGTCCTGCTGCCGGCGTCGGCAGGCGACCCTTGGCCAGATGGAACGCCATACGCGGTTCGATGGGCGCTTGGGCTCGTGGTGCTTGTCCGCCGACATCGAGCGTCACAGGCTGCGGACGCGCTTCAGCCGGTTTGGGTGGCGACAAAGCGGCTTGCTTGATCTGCCCGCCGACCGGCGGTTGAGCCGGAACTTCGCTCGGTTTCTCGATCGGTGCGGACCCCGCCGGGGCGCTGGCCGGTGGTGCTTGCGCCTGGGCGCGTTCGTAGTCTCCGAGGCGCGTCTTGTCGGCGACGCCCTTGTCGAGTTTGTCAGTTGCGGCTGCGAGGTCGTCAATGCGTTCCGCCGTTTTCGCGATGTCGGCTGCGGCACGTTGCAGGCGCGTGAACTCGACCTGTTTGTCCGCCTCGGCTCGGCGCCGCTGATCGATAAGAGCTGAAATCTGCACGCGTTTTTCGGCCAGACGCTGGCTTTCCAAACGCTCTTTGGCCATCTCTGCATCGGCTTTGGCGCGCACGTCGGCGAGTTCGGCAAGCTTCGCCGATAGTTCCTGTGCCTTCTGCTGCACGTCGGGGTAAAGTTGCCCAAGAATTTTCGCGCTCCTGACCATGCCGAGAATATCCTCGCGACGCGTGATCATGACCGGCGGTGGGTTGCGTCCCATGCGCTGCATGCTGGCGAGAAGTTTCGACAGTTCGGCATAGCGGCCTTCCAAGGTTCCTCTGACAAGGGTTTCCTGGGCTTCCAATTCGCTCTTGCGCTCGTCGATCGCGGTCAGTCGGGATTCGGTCGACTGAATTTCCTTGGCGGTCGCCTGTAGTTCGCGGTTGAGGTCGTCGCGCGCCTGTCGCAAGCGAACGATTTCGGCTTGGACGGCACCGGCTTTCCGATCCTGCTCGGTGAGCGGTCGGTTGGGTACTTGCGCAAGACTGTCACGGCTGAAGCCGGACGCAAAAACGAGTGCCGCGATCGAGGCGGCACCGCATGTGTGCGTCCAATGCGCCCAAGCGCGCAGCCGGCACTGTTTTTGTTTCGCGCCCAATCCGATGTGCCTCAGCGTGCGAATCACGTCCACGACCAGTCTAGTCACAATGGCCGAAACCCGGCATCAGAATTGTGGCACCACCACGGTTCGCCGCTGCGTCTTTCGGTGCAGCGGAGATTGGGTGGCAGCACGGTGGCAGAGGCCGCAACGATGACGACGACATTTTTTCATCTGACGACATTGGCTGCGGTTGCGGTTCTGATCGTACTCGGCATCGGATTGTGGAACATGAGCCGTGAGGGCACCGCCAGTCTCAGCCAGAAGCTCATGCGTTGGCGTGTCGGCGTGCAGTTCGTGGCGATTATCGTCATCATGCTCGCGATTTGGTTCAAACGCTGATCTGGCGCGCAGAGTTTTTGCGCGCGGCAGGATGGGACGTCAGATGCAAACCGAGGATCACGACGGTCGAGCGCAGCGGCTAAAAGTGATGAGGGGCGTGCAGGCGCATACCGAATCCGTCATTCGCGCCTACGATCTCAAGGCCGAAATCGCCATGTTGTCCTTCGTCCTGTCGGTTGAAGCCGTCGCTGTCCTCGGCCGGGTCGAGCATATCCGTATTGCTTTTCCCCGGCTCGCCAATGTCCTGGTGCTGCTGTTTCTCGCGTCGATCGCAGGTTTCATCTATGTGTTGTTGCCGCGATTCGGTCAGCCGGTGTCGGCTGGGCATGCGGGGCGTGGTGTATTGTTTGTCGACCCAATTCGACATGCGACGGTCGATGCCTACATCAAGGCCTTGACGGAAACCGATCTCGAGCGAGAAGCGGCTCACCAGATTCTGCAACTCGCCGACATCTGCGCCACCAAGCGACGGCGGTTTCTCATCGCGATCGGACTGGTGGCGGTGTTTTATTGCCTGCTTGTGACGACTCTGCTGTTCACCTAAATAGGACGATCAAAATTTCCACGTCACCGGTTCGCGCAGGTAGGCCGTCTGCTGTAGGCCCGAGTGAAACCAGCGAACAAGCGTCATCACATCGAAAACGGGAACCCCGGCTGCTGCGTGGATCGCGATAGCGTGGGGCGTGAGGTTGGTACACTCGAGGACGATGGCGCCGATGTCGGGGTAGGTGGTCATCAAAGTGTTGGTGGCCGCGAGGGCATCAGCTTGACGGGCTGCAAAGCTATCGACCGACC
>JANOAW010000907.1:0-1561 GCA_031411355.1 Hyphomicrobiaceae bacterium
CTCGGGCACGCCGGAAAACGTCGGGCCGGTGGTGCGCGGCGACGTCATCGAGTGCCACATCGACGGCCTGCCCAACCTGTCGCTCAAGATCGTTTGACGCCCCCTGGCTCGGTTGACGCTTCGGTGAGCGCGCCGATGCGGCTTCAGCCTAGCGGCCGAGAGTCGGCCAGACCCGCGCCGCGATGTGTTCGGCCAGAGCCGTGCCGCAGATGCGGTACACCGGCTCGCCCGGGTGAAAGCCGTCGTCGGCCATCAGCGACGTGTTCAGCGGCAGGTCGATCGGCACATGGCTCACGTCCGAGCGCGTGCGCGCCCATTCGGCCACCGCGTCGTCATGGCGCCTGGCGTCGCGGCCGGCGACCCAGCGCAGCGGCTGCG
This sequence comes from Hyphomicrobiaceae bacterium, assembly GCA_031411355.1. Lineage (GTDB taxonomy): Bacteria > Pseudomonadota > Alphaproteobacteria > Rhizobiales > Hyphomicrobiaceae > JABFRJ01. Next base: position 379 of record JANOAW010000907.1, read on the forward strand.
GCAGCGCAGGGAAATGCTGCACCGGCGGCAGTGGCGCAAAGACGACATGGGCCACGCCGTGCCCATTGCGCAGGCGGTTGGCGATTGCCGAGCGCGCCGCAACGGCACTGTGCGACGTCACCTGATCGATGATGTCGTTGACACCGAGCACGACGACGGCCACGTCAGCCTCGAACGGCACGCTCGATTGCAGCTGCGCCAGACACTGCGCGCTGGTCAGACCGGACTGCGCGACCAGCCGCCACTGCACGCGCAACGCCGCTTGCTTTGCCAACGCCTTGGGCAGGTGCCCCGCCAGCGCCTGCGACTGTTCGGCCACGCCGACCCCGGCGGCCGACGAGTCGCCGAGGATCAGCAAGCGCAACAGCGGACCGTGGCCGACCACGCCTTCACGCGCGCCCGAGGCTTCCGGCAGCCGCGGCATGCGGGCCCGCGTGGCCATGGCTTGGGCGACGAGCAGCGGCGACAGCAGCAATTTGGCGGCCAGGCTCATGACTCGAATGGCGTCGTGACTGCGGTCTGCCTCAGAACTTCGAGAAATCGGGTTTGCGCTTTTCGAGCACGGCCTGCATGGCTTCGCGGGCCTCGGCACCGGCCAGGCGAGCGCTGAAGATCGCGCCTTCGCGTTGGATGGCGTCGATGATCGTGGCGCGGTCGGGCTCGCGCAGCAGGCGCTTGGTTTCACGCACGGCGATCGGCGGCAAGGCGTTGAATCGCTCAGCGACACGGCGCGCGTGCGGCAACACCTCGCCCGCCGGCAGCACGGCGTTGGCGATGCCGCACTCGACGGCGGTCTCTGCCGTGAAAGGGTCGCCGAGCAACAGCTTCTCGGCCGCGTGGCGCCCGCCCATGAGGCGCGGCACGAGCACGCTCGAGGCGAATTCGGGCACCAGGCCGAGCGCGACGAACGGCATCGCCAGCCGGGAGTCGTCGGCGACGTAGACGAGGTCGCAGTGCAGCAGCATCGTCGTGCCGATGCCGATCGCTGCGCCCGTCACGCCGGCGACGATCGGCTTGTCGCAGGCCATCATGGCGCGCATGAAGGCGAAGGCCGGCGAGTCGAGCGCCGAGCCGTCGGCGGCGATCGGCGGACGGGCGAGGAAGTCCTCGACGTCGTTGCCGGAGGTGAAGATGTCGGGCTGGCACGTGAGCAGCACCGCGCGCACCGTGGCGTCGGCGGTGG
>JANOAW010000908.1:0-3063 GCA_031411355.1 Hyphomicrobiaceae bacterium
TGAGCATCCATGCTCTGGACAACTTGTGCGAGCGTCTGCAGAAATTCCTGGCGCTGACGCGCTGGCAGCGTTGCGAGCACGATATCGTCAGCCTTTTTGGCCGCGGGCCGTGCCCCGTCCAGGGCAGTTTTTCCTTTCGCCGTCAACCTCACCGCGTACATGCGAGCATCATGCTTGGTCCGCTTGCGGCCAAGCCAGCCCCGCGACACCAGCCGGCGGACGACGTCGGCGAGCGTCGAGCGATCGATACCCGTGGCCTCGACCAATCCGGTCTGCGAAATATCTTCATTCGCCTCGACAGTGATCAGCACGGCATATTGACGCGGCGTCATATCCTCATTGTTATTCTGGCGCATAAAGAGGACTTCCGCTTGCTGGCCTGAGCGGTGCAGGAGATGCAGTACACTGTCTTCTAGTCTGGTTGCCTTGAACTGGCGCATGACTGATGTCCTCGACTCTGAAACGATCTTCGATCAGCGTAGATCGGGATGAAACCGCGGTTTTTCAATTGCTTCGCGCGATATTTCTGCGTTCAGCCAACTGTATTCCGTGATCGGCCGTCTCTAACCCAAACCGTTTTGGCCGGCTTGTCCCGGCACCGCATGGATTTGACGCGAGGGACAAAAATCAGCCCAATAAAGAAGAAATGTGCTCAATTCGGACGAGTGCACTCGTTGTGAGTGCCCCGTCGATCAACGCCCCCGTCGATCAACGCCACGAGACGACACGACACGACAAGATGCGGACCGATCGGTAAGGCGTCGCACTCACGTCAAGGTCGCAAGGCCGAGGCCGAGCAGCGCCACTACCGAAAGCAGCGTCGATATATTGACATCGCCCATTTCGCGTCGCCGCACGGTGCGTATCACCTCGCGCACCTCGACGCGGCTTGCAGCTGTGCTGGCGCGGCTTGTCGCGGACAGATCGCGCGCGCGCATCCACGCCCAGACGAAACCACCAAAGGCCCGGCCGTGCCGCGCGATCTCGATGGGCGCGCGCCGCCAGCCGTATTTGTAGCCGTAGACGACGAACGCGATGACGGCGATCTGCGCCAGCGTCACCACCCATCCGCCGAGCAGAAACCAACCGATGGACCACACGAAGCCGACCAGTTTCGCCAACAGCCACCAGATCCAACCGAGAAAATCCATGCACGCCTCGCCGTAGCGCCACTCCACTGGCACAACCGCTGTACCTCGCACAGCGATTGCGCGAAACTGTGTCCCCGGTCTGAGTGACGGTTGCCGCATGCGCGCTGAAAACCTGAACGCGGCCTGAATAATCGATACCTGCGCCCCTCTCATCTTTTTGAAATTGAACGCGATTGCGGCAAACTTGCCATCATGTCGTCGTCAGTCTGGCCAGATGAGGTCCTAACTCCCGCACTCGGACGATCAGGACTGCTGGGAGAGGCGGGCCGATCTCTCGACGCGGCCATTCGGGATATCAGGACGTCATGGCATTTCCAGTCTCCAACTCCAACGGCCCAGGCCGTGGCGACAGCACCGACCTCTCGGATTGGGCCGAGCCACCGAAAGAAAAGCGCGATTTCAAAAAACTGTTTCTCGTCACGGGTCTCGCGGTCTTGTCGTGGGTCGCGACGTATGTCGGCATGCTCGAACTGATCGAAGCCAACATGGGCGATCTACCGCTCGTGCACAAAGCCATCATCGGCTTCTCGGTTGCCATGCTGATGGTGATGGTCGTGTGGCTGCTCGACCAGATGTTTCAGCCGGTCGGCGTGGTGTTGAAGACGTTCTACGCCGCTGGCTACATCTTTTTGACGGTCATTTCCGTCGGTTTCGGTTTCGGCTTCTATTGGAAGGTGCTCGAATCGAAGGGTGAGGGCACCCGCGTCGCCGAGACGGCCGTCGGCTCGGTCCAGACACCCTTGCAAACCGCCGCCCAACGGCTCGAAAGCCTCGGCAAGACACTCGACAGTCTCCAAACGATCTCCGCCCAGAAGGCCGAGCAGGAGCGCACGCTCGGTACCTCGTGCCCAAATTCCAAACCGGGCGACGGTCCGCGCCGCCGTTTGCGCGACGATGACGCCACGCGCTTTGCCGCAGCCCGCGACTTCGTCAAAGGCCGCATCGATAACGTGAAAGCCGACATCGGTGCGATCGAAGGTGAATTCTCGAAGATTTCCAAGAATGACCCATCCATCGTCGACAAGCACGGCACGCGCAACGAGTTCATGAAATCACTCAACCAGCGCCTCGACAAGACGGTGACCAGTTTCAACGCCTTCAAAGGCGATCCGCAACTCAAATCCATCCGCGCCGACCTCGACGATCGCGGCGCCAAAACCCAGTTCATCGACACGCAGGGCAAGCCGTACGCGTGCCCCGACCCTGCGCTTGCGACCATGATCAAGTCGGTCGTCGCCTCCATCGACGGCCTGCCGACACTCGAGCGCCCGCGTATCGCAACTGTCGAAGGATCGGACGCCACCGTCGAAGCCTTCCGCCGCCTGACGGCCACTTTCATCGGCGCGCTGTCGTTCAAATTGCCGCCCTCCGCCGACGAGATGCGCGAGTTGCAGAAAAGGGCGATTGCGCAGGCCGACCTCAGTCCCGAAAAACGGGCGGCGGCGTCGCAAGTGACCAGCGATCAGGCTGGTCTGTCCAAGCGGGATTATATCCCGTTGTCGATCGCCGTCTTCGTCGACTTGTGCCTGCTGCTCGTATCGATGGGCAAACGCTCGAACCGTTTGGGCAATCTCGTGCCGAAGATGCAGGAGGCCGAGCGCGGTCCTGTGATCCAGATCCTGTCGCGCTTCAATGAAATCCACCGCGATCGGCAGATCCGCGAGAACTTTGAAATCTTCAGACACGTCGTGTTCGATCTCAATGGCGACTATTACGTCGCCGTACCGCTCGACGCGCCCGTCCGCATGAATCCGAAAGACCGCGAAGATCTGCGTCTCGAAGCGCAGCTGCTCGGCAATCTGTTCACGAGTTTCGAAAAGGAGAAGATTTTTTCGCGTGTGCTGATGCCCTACATCACCACCGGGCAGATCCAGAAAAAGCTCGCCAAGCAAGGCTCGAAGTTCGCCAATTC
>JANOAW010000909.1:0-1835 GCA_031411355.1 Hyphomicrobiaceae bacterium
TGTTGCAGATCCCGGCTTTTCTCTGTCGGCAGACCGATCTGCTCGTCGCGGCGGCCCGAACCGGACGCGTGATCAAGATCAAAAAGGGCCAATTCCTGGCCCCATGGGACATGAAGAACGTGGTCGCCAAGGTGACCGAAAGCGGCAACCCCAACGTTCTCGTCACGGAACGCGGCTCGAGTTTCGGCTACAATACGCTGGTGGTCGACATGCGGGCGCTGCCACAGATGGCCGAAACTGGCGCACCGGTGATTTTCGACGCCACGCACGCGGTCCAGCAACCGGGTGGACACGGCACGTCGTCCGGCGGCGATCGCCGCTTCGTGCCACCGCTTGCGCGTGCCGCCGTCGCCGTCGGTGTGGCCGGCGTGTTCATCGAGACCCACGACGACCCCGACCGCGATCCTGGCATCAGCGATGGGCCGAATATGGTGCCGCTGCGCGATTTCGAGCCGTTGATGCGCGAGCTGATGGCGATCGATGCGATCGTCAAGGGTGGTCGAGGCGGCGTATAACACGCTCCGCACAATTCCACCGACCGTCGCTGCGCCGATCCGAGGCGCTCATAAACCGCCCGTTAACGCCCGGCCGCTAGGGTCGCGTCAGCGTTCGTGTGCGTCCTTTGTCGGTTTTCGCCGAGGCTCGTGACGTGACCCGTACCGCTCGTATCTCAAGCATCATCACAGGTGTCGCGGCAACACTGGCCGTCGGCGCCATCGGTGCGCCGTCGCACGTGATGGCCCAAGGCGCCAATTCAGCGACGCAAGTCACGCCGTTGCCGGCGCGCAAGGTCGAGCCGCAACGCCGGGGTCCGGCGAGCGGGCCTATCGACGATGACGACGCGGCGCCGGCTCAACCCAATATCGTCAAGACTGTCGACGGAGACGGGACAGACGAGGTCCCGCCCGACGACGGCGATGATCCGACGCGCCAACAAGCCCGGCGCAATATGGACGGACAGCCGCTGGTCGGCACCGAGCGCGATGTGAACCAGGATGGGTCGCCGCAGGTCGGCGAACCCGAACCGCTGGTGCGGGATGGCGAAGCTGATACCGGCCGCGATCCGCGCAGCAAAGCCGACATCGATGCTTTCGAAAGGCCCGCGGCCGGCTATGACGCCGTCGCCTTTCAGATCGAGCTCGAGCCTATTCTCGATCGGCGTCCGGCGCGCCTCGCCCGCTTCGAGCCTTACGATCCGATCGGGATCAAGCGTGGCAGTTGGATTATTTTTCCCGAGATCGAATTCGGTGTCGGCGCGACGAGCAACGTCAGGCGTCAGCCGAACGGCAGTGCCTCCGGCGTGTTCGACGTCCGTCCGACCGTGCGCGCGGTCACCAATTGGCGCATCCATGCCATCGAATTGAAAGCCACGGGTCTCGCGTCGGCATTCCCTGGCTTCGCCACAGAAAACGACAGGGCGGCAGCGGTCGACGCGCGCGGCCGCTATGACTTTTCCAAACGCACCAACATCGAGGTTCTGGTTTCGACGGCTCTGTCTCAGGAGGCGCGGTCGGCACCCAATGCGGATTCGGCCGCGCGCGATCGCACGAACGTTTTGACCACTCGCGCGGCAACCGCGTTCAATCACCGCTTCAACCGCCTGACGGTACAATTGCGTGGCGGCATCTCGGACGTCGACTACGGCAACGATATTTCGATCACCGGGAGCGCGATCGACAATCGATCCCGCAACTATCGTCAGCGTGACACGGGTACGCGCGCGACCTGGGAATTCACACCTGCCCTGTTCGCCTTCACCGACGTGTCCTTGAACGATCGCTCTTATGCCGCGACACCGGCAGACAACATCAAGCGTGATTCGTCTGGCTATCGGG
>JANOAW010000910.1:0-1945 GCA_031411355.1 Hyphomicrobiaceae bacterium
GGCAGAAGCAACGACGCCAGTGCAACTGGTGGCAGCGAAGATGCGGGACCTAGATATTGGTGCCATTCCCATTGGCGAGAAAGATCGGTTGGTCGGTATGGTCACGGATCGCGATATCGCGATGCGGGCTGTCGCGGCCGGTAAGGACGTGGCGAAGCTAACCGCGCGCGATGTGATGTCAAACGGTATTGTCTATTGCCGTGACACGGAAGACGTTGGCGACGCAGTACGCATCATGGAGCAGAAACAGATGCTGCGACTGCCGGTTCTCAATGACCAGAAGCGGCTGGTCGGTGTTCTGAGCCTCGGCGACATTGCACACCACGCCCCGCGGCAGATCGCCGATGAAGCACTCCCGGCAGTTTCGGCGCATCATAAGTAAGGTTCGACGTTTGCGAATGTCATGTTGAAGTACGCTCGCCCCCAAGGGCGGGCGTATTATCAGGCAGCCCGGCGTCCCAGCTGCTCAATCTGGTTGAGCCAGCGCTGCCGTCCATCTGCGCCGACGCCTTCGACATTGCCCAGAACAGTCGAGCGGACCGGTGCCACGCCCATGAAGTGTAGGATGTTGCCCTTGAGCATTTTCAACGCATGCGCAACGAACCATCAGCGATAGATGAAGCCCGGCATACCCATCGTCACGATCACGCGTGCTGACTTTCCAGCAAGCACTTTCGCGAATTTGCGCTATTTCGACGGCTCCACGAGATCTGGCTGCAAAACGCGCTCAAGAAAACCCTTGAGGATCGCGGGCAACGTGCCAAGCCAGAGCGGGAAAATGATGACCAGATGATCCGCCGCGAGCATTCCATCATGTGCGGCCTTCAGATCGGCTTCGAGAGGTTGGATCGTCTCGAAGCCGACATGAAGTATCGGGTCGAACACCATACGCGCTGTCGCGAATATCTCCACGTCGTGACCTGCAGCTCCAGCGCCGCGCTGGTAAGCCTCAGCCAACGCGTCGCCGAACGTACCACTTCGTGCGTGACCGACGATGATTGCAATGCGGGTCATTGGTTCTCCGAGAGCAGCTGGGCTGCCGGCAGACGTCGTTGACGCGCGCCGGTAGCCAGACCTTCGACGCGTTCGAGGTCCCGAGCCTTGCGCTCGGTCAATCTTCGCAACAACCGGCTGAGCGACGCTGGTGGTGCTGATGATCGAAGGCGCGATGGTAGCAATGATCGGAATGCCGTGAGCGACTACCGCCGTAGCCTCGCCGGTCGCCACGATGCGCGCGAGCGGCCACCATTATTCTCTTTTAGGCCGCGCACGATGTTGGCCGGCAGGTCGAGCATGTCATGCCTAACTTCAAGCCCTAGGCGATCCGCAAACTCGAAGATCAACGTGTTGCAGTTCTCGGTCGCGAGATCGTATCGGTGCCAATCGGCCGTCATGCGTTGCGCGTGGGCAAGCGCCTTAAGATAGGTGCTCTCGCTCACCTTCAGCGCCCTCGCCTGATTTGACGGCGAGCGCCTCGGCGATTGCCCTTCCGGTGACTTCCGTCAGCTTGCGCACGGGATCATCGGCGAGATGGGCTTAGCGGGCTGTGGTTTCGCCCTCGCGATGCCCGAGCATCTTGCCGATCACGGGCAAGGAGCCACCACTGGCGACAGCAATACTCGCGAAGGTGTGCCGCAAATCGTGGATGCGGATGTCGTCGAGCTTCGCCCGCGCGCATACGACAGACCAGGGCTTGAATAGGTCGACCATCGATGATCCGATGCGATGCCCGACAATCACGAACGGGTTCTGTTCGACGCGCGGAATATTTTTCAGCAGCACGATGGCCGCATCGTTGAGGGCGATGGTCTTCTGGCCGGTCTTACTGTCGGGGAGGATGAGTAACTGGCGCTGCAAATCCACGAAGCTCCACCGCAAGGTCAGAATTTCACCGAGGCGCGCGCCGGTCAGCAGCAAGAGCCGCAGTGCTGCGGCTGCAGCCGGG
>JANOAW010000911.1:0-2576 GCA_031411355.1 Hyphomicrobiaceae bacterium
ACGGTCATGAGAAGAAAAAATACGACGTCCGCATGCCGGCCGCGAGACGCTTTATCCAGGCTCACGGCTTGAACGAGACCTTCGATGGGCGACACGTGGACGTCGGCATCATCGTCCAAGGCGGCATCTACAATGCGCTCATCCGCGCCTTGCAACAGATCGGTCTCGCCGACACGGTTGGCAATACCGACATCCCCATCCACGTGCTCAACGTCGTCTACCCCCTCGTGCCGGAGGCCATCACGGCGTTCGCAGCCGGCCGCAAAGCCGTGCTCGTGGTGGAAGAAGCGCAACCTGAATACATCGAGCACGAGATCGGCTCGATCCTGCGGCGGGCGGACGTCGAGGTGAAGTTATCTGGCAAGGACGTGTTGCCGATGGCTGGCGAATATACATCTGAGGTTCTGCTCGCCGGCGTTGCCAAATTCCTCGCAGCCCACGTGCCGACGCTCGGCAATCTCGGCGACCAGGGCTATGAGCAGGAAATCGCCGACTTGAAACGTCGTGCCGTCGACGCCATGGGCGGGCCGGTCCCGCCGCGTCCACCGACATTCTGCACCGGCTGTCCGGAGCGACCGTTCATGACGGCACTGAAGCTGACCGAGCGCGAAATCGGCAAAGTGCACTACGCGGCCGACATCGGCTGCCACGCGTTCGGCACCTTCGCCCCATTCAATTTCGGCAATTCGATTCTCGGCTTCGGCATGAGCTTGGCGTCGAGCTCAGCCGTGACCAGTTTCCAGAAAAAGCGGCCCATCGCGGTCATGGGCGACGGCGGCTTCTGGCACAACGGCCTGTTGTCGGGCGTTTCCTCGCGCCTCATGAACGGCGGCGATGGCATCCTCGTCATCATGAAGAACGGCTACACATCGGCGACGGGCACGCAGGAAATCGTTTCCTCGCCGAACGAGGCGGTCAAAGCCCGATCGAAAGCGGCGAGCGCGACCGCGTCCGAACAGACGATCGAGAACACCCTGAAAGGCGTCGGCGTTAAGTGGCTGCGCACCGTGCATACCTATAAAGTCGCCGAAATGCGCCGGACACTGCTCGAAGCCTTCAAAACCCCGTTCGACGGCTTGAAGGTCATCATCGCCGAAGGCGAATGTCAGCTCGAACGCCAGCGTCGCATCCGTCCGTTGACGGCGAAAGCCCTGTCGTCGGGCGAGCGCGTGGTGCGCACCCGCTACGGCATCGACGAAGACACGTGCACCGGCGATCACTCGTGCATTCGCCTGTCCGGCTGCCCGACTTTGACCGTCAAAGCCGCATCCGACCCTCTCAAAACCGATCCCGTGGCGCATGTCACGAATGGCTGCGTCGGCTGCGGACTGTGCGGTGAGGTCGCTCACGCTGCCACTCTCTGCCCATCGTTCTGGCGCGCCGAGATCGTGCAGAACGCCCGCTGGTACGATCGCACGCTCGCACGCATCCGCGGCTGGGTGACCGGAGCCCGATTGGCGTGACCATCACAGCTCGACCACAGGTTTATTCGATCCTTGTCGCAGCCCTTGGCGGCGAAGGTGGCAGCGTCTTGATGAACTGGATCGTATCGGCCGCCCGCACGGCCGGTTGGTCGGTGCAGGCGACATCGGTTCCAGGCGTCGCCCAGCGCACCGGCTCGACCAGCTACTACATTGAAATGTCGCCTCAACCGTCGACACCGGGAGACCAGCCCGTCTTCGCGCTCGTGCCGATGCCGGGCCGTGTCGATGTGGTCATCGCCAGCGAAGCCGTCGAAGCCGGCCGACTCATGGAGCGCGGATTCGTGTCGCCGAACCGCACGACACTGATTTTATCCACCAGCCGCGTTTATGCCACGGCCGAGAAAATTCAGATGGGGGACGGCCGCTTTGCCCCCGAGCGGATCGAAGCGGCGGCCCAAGCCCTGGCCAAGCGCGCCGTGGCACTCGATCTCGATGCCCTCGCCCGCGCAAACGGCACCATGGTCAGTGCCACAATGTTCGGTGCCCTCGCAGGCGTTGAGGCGTTGCCGTGGTCACTGGAAATCTCGGCAGCTGCGATCGGCGACGCGCCAGCCGCAGCCGCCAGTCGCCGAGGCTTTGCCGCCGCGGCCGCGGCAGTCACGGCCAAACCCACGACATCGATGGCCGTCGCAGCTGACCGTCAACCGCTCGGCGTCGACCAACGCATCGCTGCCCTTCCGATTGCCATGCGTGACGTCGCCCGCCACGGTCTCGAGCGCACGATCGACTTCCAGGACACAGCTTATGGAGACCTCTACCTCGCCCGCCTCGATCGCATCGCAGAGGCAGCGAGCAAGACACGCCATGGACCAGACATCGACCACGCCCTCGAGGAGGCCACGCGCCGTCTCGCGCTCTGGATGGCCTACGAAGATATCGCACGCGTTGCCGACCTGAAAACCAAGCCTGAGCGATACGCACGCATTCGCGCAGAGGTTCAAGCGAAACCAGGCCAAGTCGTGCGCATCGTCGATTATCTCAAACCAGGTGCCGACGAAGTCGCTGCCATGTTACCGATTGCCCTCGGCCGACGGTTGGCGGCCTACCACGCGCGCGGTGGCGTGCTCCCTTTCGTCGGACGCGGCATCCACC
>JANOAW010000912.1:0-1630 GCA_031411355.1 Hyphomicrobiaceae bacterium
CGACGTGCGGAAAATAAACGGTGCGATGACGACCAGATGCCCAATCGTCAAGAGCAGCAATGACGGTCGTTGCCCCAGCATGGTGAAGAACATCAGCATCAGCGAGCTCTCGTGAATGACGATGTCGGCGAACAACGACGCGTCGGTCGAGGGAATGAGATCGACGATATTGCTTTTGACAGTCTTGGCCTGACGGATCACCTGGGCCAGGAACGGCCGCTGATAGACGGCGCAGTAACTCAACATGGCGACAGCGAGCAGGAACGATATCGCGATCGTCCAAAGAGACTTAAAGTAAAACAGAAAGTGCATCGCCGGAGCCTCTCGCTGGATATCAGTGGCCGTGTCTATCATCACACTCCGGCGCGCGACCACCCTTACTGCGCACAGCTGTTTAGCGCCGCTGGCCTCGATGTGCCATCAGAAAGCTCGATAGATGCGTCGTCAGCCAGCCGAGCCCTTGCCTTTGGCGCCGCGCAAATGGCGGATGATCTCGGCCAGCACGGAGGCTGCGATTTCGGGCGGTGTCGATGCGCCGATGTCGAGGCCGATCGGACAGCGGATACGTGCGATTTCGGCGTCGGTGACGCCGGCTGTTTGCAAGCGCTGGATGCGATTTGAATGGTTTTTGCGCGAGCCCAAGGCGCCGATGTAGAAGCACCCTGATTTGACGGCCAGTTTCAAAGCTTCGTCGTCGATGTGGCCGACATGCGAGAGGGCCGCGACGGCGGTGTACGGATCGAGCCCGAGTTTCGGCAACGCATCCTGCGGCCAGTCGTCGACCAACGTGACGCCAGGAAATCGGGCTGCGGTCGCGAAGGCCGAGCGCGGGTCGACGACGATCAGGTCGTAGCCGACTTCCCGCACGAACACGGCAAGACATTGCGCCATGTGCGTCGCGCCAACGACGACGATGCGCGGCGGCGGCAACAGCGCATGCACAAAGCGGTCCCGCCCCTCGCCCGTTTCGACGCTGCTGCGGCCGGACAGAAAGCGCTGTGCGATATCGTCTGGCAGCGTTGGTGATGTTCGCGCATATACGGTTCGGACGCCGCTGGCGAGATCGGTTTGGAAGACGAGTGCATCGCGTGCCCGACGCGCGGCCATCGCTGCGTCGAGGAACATCACGTCGTGCGGGCCCGCCAGTTTTTGCACGAAGACGCGGATGCGACCGCCGCATGGCAAACCGACCCGCCACGCCGTTTCGTCTTCGACACCGTAGGCGAGTGTCTTGGGTGCGCCGCCGTGTTGCAAAAGCTCGATCGCCTCGGTGATCACGTCGCCTTCGACGCATCCGCCCGACACTGAGCCTTCAAAAGCGCTGTCGGCTGCGATCACCATCTGCCCGCCGGTCGGAACGGGCGCCGATCCCCAGGTATCGACGATCGTCGCCAAGGCAACGCTGCCGTCGCGTTTCAACCAGCTTGCCGCGGTCTGCAGAACGTCGGGTGCAATTTTATTGTCGTTGGACACGGCTGCGATCACCTCGATGCATGCGCTGTGTACTCTTACGGTCCGATGCTAACTGTGCGCAAACGTATTTCCTGGGCGATTCGTTAAGCTGCACCCACTAATTCTATCCAACCACAAACCGATTCAGGCGAGTCCAACGAGATGGATGGCGATTTTC
>JANOAW010000913.1:0-9524 GCA_031411355.1 Hyphomicrobiaceae bacterium
AACCGAGCGCCTGCAATTGATTGGGTGCCCAAAACAGCAGTGCGAACAACGAGATGACGGCAAGTGTCGGCACCGTGATCATCGCCTGCCGTTCGTTGCGGGCAAAGATGGCGAGCAACTCGTATTCGAACTCGGGTTTCAGCGTCGAACCCTGGCTGAGCTTCGCGCGAGCTTCCTTGACGTCGGGATCGAGACTGGTTCGCGGCGCGCGTCGGCGCGGATCACGCGGCACGGCGGCCGTCGGCGATTGAGTTGCGTTTGCGTCCAATGCCATGGCTCGGCCTCAGCCCCACGGAGACGGCGCGTGCGCGCTCAGGCTCGGAAACGTCGGGTTGACCGTGGCTTAAAGCCGTTAAGAGCCGGTTGACGCGTGACCGAAGATGGCGGCCGGCGTCAGAAATCGGAGACGATGCCAGCTTTTTCCCAGTCGCCGTAACGGGTGGGGTCGGGACCTTTCTGTCCGCCGTCTTCCTTGGGTGCGGGCGCAGTCGCTGCCGCTTCGGCATCGCGGGCGGCGCGGCGCGCTGCGGCTTCGGCGAGCGCGCGTTCGGCTGCGGGCGAGATGGGCTTCTTGCGTTCGGGTTCGATGACCACTTCAGTTCCCGTTGATTTTGCTGTGGCAAAGGTCATGTTCGCCGCGCCAACGGCGTCGCCATGGCCGGCAATTGCACCGTGAAGCGCGCGCCGGCGACGCCGGAGATACGCCGCTCCTTCAATTCAGGCTCGTCGCGTTCGCCGACGCTTTCGCCCGCAGCCGCCAGACGATTTTCAGCCCACATTCTTCCGCCGTGGGCGCGCACGATGTCCATCGAGATCGACAGGCCGAGGCCCGAGTTCTTGCCTTTGGCGCGGTCCGATTGCGGCCGGTCGGAATAGAAGCGCTTGAAGACATGCTCGAGACGATCCTCGGGAATACCTGGGCCGTCGTCGTCGACGGTCGCCAGGATCAAGTCGCCGTCGCGCCGGACCGCCACGCGCACGGCCCCGCCGGGCGGTGAAAACGACAACGCGTTGTCGATCAGGTTGGTCATCACCTGCCCGAGGCGCATGTCGTGGCCGTCGACGATGTAGGCGTGCATGTCGCCGATGATCGGCAGCATCTGCACGCTGCGGCCGTTGTCCTTGTTGATGCCGTGGAGGGCTTCGGCGACGCCGCGGGTCAAGGCGGCGAAGTCCATCGGCTCGGTTTCCTGGAGCGCCAGCTCACCTTCAAGTCGGGAGGCTTTGGCGATGTCGGTGATCAGGCGATTGAGCCGCTTCATCTCGCCCTCGATCTGGCGCGCCATCTCCTCGCGTTGGGCGTCGGTCTTGGCATAGATCAGCGCTTCGGCGGTCGAGCGGGCGGCGGCGACCGGATTTTTCAACTCGTGTGCCACGTCCTGCGCAAAGCGGTCGCTCGCCTCGATGCGTCGGAACAGCGACGCGGTCATACCTTTGAAGGCGGTGGCAAGAGCCGCGACCTCGTCGCGCCGGTGGGGAAAGTTCGGCAACTCATCTTGCTTGTTGATGGACTGACTGACGTGCTCGGCGGCTTCAGCCAGTCTCCGCATGGGACCGGCGATGGTCCTGTGCAGGAGCCACGCGGACACGAGCGACGTCACCAGCGCGATCAACGACAGTACGAGCATGGCGCGGCGCTGGCGCGACAGGACTTCGTCGAGATCACCCGGACGCGACGACAGCAGGATGGCGCCGCGCACCTGACTGCCACCCTGGGCCAGGATCGGCTGAGCGACGGCGACGCTCTGCAATCCTTCCGCCGTGACCAACAGCATCTGCGCCGTCGATCCTTCGAGGGCACGCTGGAGTTCCGGATAGACGATGCCGCGTTCACCCGCAATTTCGCGGTAGACGCTCAAACCTTCGCGCGAGAAGAAGGCGATGAAGCGCGTCCACGAGCTGCGCAGTTTTTCCTCAGGATAGGGCTGAGCGTTGCCGCTGGCGGTCGACGTTCGACTGATCTGGCCGCGTTGCAGGCGCTGGTTGGTGTCGAGAATTTGGAAGCCGTCCGGGCCATAGATGCGTGCCCGCACATCGCCATAGGGGATCAAGCGGGCGAGCACGGGCGCCACCTGCTCAGGCGCGATGGCCAGCCGGATATCGGCGAAGGTGTCATCGCCGAGGATCGGGCGCGGCGTTCCCTGCTCGTCGAGGCGCGCCGGATCGAGTGTCAAGCGGCCCGTCTCGACCTTGGCATTGGCTGCGATCGCCGCGGAGATCATGCGCGCCTGGACCGCAAGACTGTCGGTCTTGGCGTCGACCAGCCACCGGTTCATCTGGCTCAGCACCATCAGTCCGCAGAACAGAATCGTGAAACCGAACAGGTTGGCCACCAGAATGCGCCGCCCTATGGTCTTGCTGACCCAGCGCCACAACGGCTGGCGTTCGAGCAATGGTTCGAAGCGGTCCCAAATATGGCCGACGCGTGCGCCGCGCTCGCGCACCGCCGATCGCGTCGATGCGATCGAGCGGGTGATGCGGGCCGATGTCGTCGGCACTCGGGCAGAAAGCGACTTGATCACGGATGCCGCAGCAGTCACGGCAGCCGAAACAAACGAGCCTGCGCCGGACATGCGGTGTCCGTCGTTGTCATGCAACGCCATACGGTATCCTCTCGCGAGGTCGCCTCGGTTCTGCCGGGCGGGCCGGCCGCACTACCGCTCATTCCTTGAAGCGGTAACCGACGCCATACAGCGTCTCGATCACGTCAAAATCGTCGTCGACCTGCTTGAACTTTTTGCGTAGGCGCTTGATGTGGCTGTCGATCGTGCGGTCGTCGACGTAAACTTGGTCGTCGTAGGCTGAATCCATGAGCGAATCACGGGTCTTGACCACGCCTGGGCGAGTCGCGAGTGCTTGCAGAATGAGAAATTCCGTGACCGTGAGGACGACCGGCTTGTTGTCCCAGTGGCAGGTGTGACGCTCGGGGTCGAGCTTCAACTTGCCGCGTTCTAATATGCGGGCCTGGTCGGCCGGCGTCATAACGCCTTCGCGTGCCTGGAAACGACGCAGCACCGCCTTAACGCGCTCGACGACGAGGCGCACCGAGAACGGCTTGGTGATGTAATCGTCGGCCCCCATCTTGAGGCCGAACAGCTGGTCGATTTCTTCGTCTTTGGAGGTCAGGAAAATCACGGGCATGTCGGTCAACGGGCGCAGGCGGCGCAACAATTCCATGCCGTCCATGCGTGGCATCTTGACGTCGAGCACGGCGAGATCGGCCATCTCCTCAGTCAGGCCTTCAAGAGCCGCTGCGCCGTCGGCGTAGGTTCTGACCTTGAAGCCTTCGGCTTCGAGCGCGAGCGCGAGCGGCTGCGTGATATTGCGCTCGTCGTCGACGAGACAGATCGTGCTCTTTTCTTTCATGGCGGTGTCCTTCCCTGACGCCTCGGCCCGACGGCCTGACCGCAAAGCCAGTGGTAGCCTTGCTGTGAAGATAACCCGACACCGGCTCCACAGTTCGCCATCCCCCCGCCCTGGGTTCGACGTACGTGGTACTCAAGTCGGGCTGAATGTGGACTGAATAGCACATAGCGCGCAAAAAGCGCCAAGCTGCCACCACAAAGCGGAGATAACTGTGGAAAAACCCGCCGCACCGTCGCCTCGTGAAGCCTCGACCATACAGACACCGGCCCGCGTTGCACACGACATGCTGCAGCGCGCAACCAAGGGCGCACTCGCCACGGCGCGGGCCGCCGACGGGCACCCTTACGTGTCCATGGTCCTGATTGCGGCCGGCGCTGCGTTCAAGCCGATTTTCATGTTGTCCCGCTTGGCTTTGCACACACACAATCTGTTGGTATCGCCAGTCTGCAGCCTGCTGATCGACGAGACGGACGCAGCCGGCGATCCGGCGGCGGGCAGTCGCCTGACCCTGGTCGGCTCGACCCATCCTGCCGCCGACACCGACTTCGCCTCTGCCTTCCTGGCGCGCCACCCGTCGGCCCGAAACTATGCCACTTTCGGCGATTTCGGCGTCTATGCTATGGATGTCGACAGTGCGCACCTGATTCAGGGCTTCGGTCGCATCAGCGCTATCGAACACGCCGCCTTGTTTGCCGCGTGCGCCTGAATGCCTCAGGCAGATGCGGTGATTGATCAACGTGCCTCATGGCAGCTGCCGCGACTGCGCCATAAGCAGCGGTTCCGAGGCCGACATTCGGCGTGTAACGCAGTCAGACTACCGCAGTTCACAGCAGTCGTCGCCGATACCGTGCCGTTTCGCCTCAGCCTTGCCGCAGTGCCGCTTTCCCGTGACCGCTCGACCGTTCCAACAGATGACGATCGTTCCAATGACCAACGATACATTTCCCCTGTCGACCGCCAAGTCGGTGCTGCGCAATCTGCGGGAGGCCGAACTTATCGAGCTGGCCGTGCGCCGCGGCGAAGGTCGTCTGGCGTCGACTGGCGCCTTGACCATGACGACGGGCATTCACACGGGTCGGTCGCCGCAGGACAAGTTCACGGTGCGGGACACGTCCACCGAAAGCCAGATCTGGTGGGACAACAACAAGCCGATGGAGCCGGCACACTTCGATGCCATCTACGCGGATTTTCAAAAACACATCGCTGGCAAAGAGTTGCTGGTGCAGGACCTGAATGCAGGCGCTGATGCACGTGAGCAGATCAAAGCCCGCATCGTCACGGAATTCGCCTGGCACGCCCTCTTCATCCGCCACATGCTGCGCCGCCCGGAACTGGCGGCCGTGGCTCATTTCGCGCCTGACGTCACGGTGGTCAATCTGCCGAGTTTCAAGGCCGATCCTGCACGGCACGGCTCGCGTGCGGGCTCCGATACGGTCATTGCGATCAATTTCGCCCGCAAGCTGATCTTGATCGGCGGCAGCGAATATGCCGGCGAAACCAAGAAATCGGTGTTCACCTATCTGAACTATACGCTGCCGGCCAAAGGCGTCATGCCCATGCACTGCTCGGCAAACGTCGGCCACGGCGGCGACAGCGCGGTTTTCTTCGGACTGTCCGGCACCGGCAAAACCACGTTGTCGGCTGATCCGAAGCGCATTTTGCTCGGCGACGACGAGCATGGCTGGTCGAGCGACGGCATCTTCAATTTCGAAGGCGGTTGTTATGCCAAGACCATTCGCCTCTCGAGAGAGGCCGAGCCGCAGATCTGGGACGCCTCGAACCGCTTTGGTACCGTGCTCGAAAACGTCATACTGAAGCCTGGCAGCAGCGATCCTGATTTCGACGACGGCAAACTCACCGAGAACACACGCTCCTGCTACCCGCTGGACTTCATCGCCAACGCGTCCAAGACGGGCACGGCGACGCATCCGAAAAACATCGTCATGCTGTGTGCCGATGCCTTCGGCGTCATGCCGCCGATCGCCAAGCTGTCGCCCTCGCAGGCCATGTATCATTTCCTCTCGGGCTACACGGCGAAAGTCGCCGGCACCGAGAAAGGCATGAAGGGCAACGAGGTTTCGGCCACGTTCTCCACCTGCTTCGGCGCCCCGTTCATGCCGCGTCACCCGTCCGTGTACGGCAACCTGCTGCGCGATCTGATCGCCAAGCACCGCGTCGATTGCTGGCTCGTCAACACCGGCTGGACCGGTGGCAAGGCCGGTGTCGGCGCGCGCATGCCGATCAAGGCGACCCGCGCCCTGCTCGATGCCGCACTGTCGGGCAAGCTCGCCGCGTCGCCGATGCGCACGGACCCGATGTTCGGCTTCCAGGTTCCGCTCGCACTCGATGGGGTCGATGCCAAGATCCTGAAGCCACGCGATACCTGGGCCGACAAGGCCGCCTACGATGCGCAGGCTGCTGCCTTGGTCGACATGTTCGTGAAGAATTTCGCCAAGTTCGAAGACCATGTCGACGCCGGCGTGAAAGCGGCAGCGCCCGCCATTCGACAAGCCGCGGAGTAATGCCGCATCGACTACGGAGCGCGCATGTCAGGTTGCATGTCCGATGGAGCGCAATTGCACTTGGCAGCGCACGTGGAGAGTGTTTAAATTCCGTTAAGCGCGGCCGCGGGGGCCCGCGCCATGGCGGACTTCAAGACACATGCTGCGTACTCGAGACGACGTGCCGCGGACTGCGCCGCACGTTTCGCACACGTCCTTTTTCGACGAACTGGTCATTCGAAACGGCGACCCCGCAGTGCTCGGTCGGTTTTTTCTCGAAGCCGAATCAGCGCTCGCACACGCGGGCATCACCGTGCGTCGCGTCGATCTCAAGACCTTGAACGACACCTATGCCGCCAATACCGCGACATGGCCGATCATCGGCCCCCCCTTTAACATTCATGACAGCAGCCTCGACGACGCGGGGGCTGCCTGCCTGATCGGCTACGACGATGCCGGACGTGCCGTCGTGTCTTGCGCTGCCCGCCATTACGACCTCGGCGATCAATCGCTGGTCGAGGCGTTGCGCGATCTCTGGTTTTTTTACGGTGACAAGGCTGAGGCGCTGCGCGGCAAGATCTCGCTCGATCTGGCGGTTCCGGAGGCTGAGAAAATCCGCGGCAAGGTTATTTATCTCGGCGGCCTTTGGGTCCACCCCGACTATCGCCACGAGAAATTGTGCGTCGTCTTCAGTCTGTTGACGCGCGCGTTCGCCTTGTCACAGTGGGACTTCGAGCATGAGGTGCTGTGTGGGCGTGGTCGGCTCGGCGATCCCGATGTGATCGCCATGTATCGCTTCGCGCATTGCAAAGAGAGTTTCAGCATCGTCGCGGACAAGAAAATCGCCTTTGAGGGCAAGTTTATCTGGACGCCCGCCGAGCGCGTCGCGGGCATCTTCCAATCCGGCGCAGCCAGTTCCGATCTCGCCGCATCACGCCGCGGTGGTGACCGTGAGCAACTGGCACGGGCCTGAGTTCAGAGGCGTCGCAAGACTCGTGCCGTTTGGTACTAAGAGCCGCTCGTAGAAGATCCGCCGCGGGCGCTGTGAGCCGAATTGGACCACAGCCTCGACGGCTTCGTTGACCGGCTCGCCATCTCGACCAGCGGCATCGACGACTTCGCTGACCCAGGCTCCATAGGGGCCACCGAGCGCCGTGCCGAACGACTGGCCGACCAGTCGCGATTGCGCGTTCGGCAAGACGCGCGCGATGCCGCTGCCAACGGCGATCACCTTGAAGGCGTCGGAGGCGATGTCGAATTCCGACAGAGTGATGCGCTCGTCGAACATGCGCGCCAGCAGATCGACTTTGAGTGACACCGGCAGATGAGCCCGCATGATGTCCTTGGCCACGTTCAAGCGACTGCCGAGTTGGGAGTTGGCAGTCGACAGACGTACGGCGATGAACTCCGGGCGGCGTGTGCGCGCATCCATGAGCGCTCCGAGATAGCCGACCACCTCACTGCGCGAGGTTAGCATCTGGATCGGTTCTTCAGATGCGATCGGCTCAACGATAGCCCGCTCGAGGCGAGCTTCCGCGATCCAGTAATGTGCGCCCGTGACCGCTTCAGCGGCGACCGTGTGCGGATTGAGCTGGATGATCACCGATGCTTGACGCGGCAAAAGGCGCACGAAGCCCAAGTTCCGCACGGCGAAATTCGACAGGGCTGCGCCCGATCTTTCCGTCTTGAGGGCTCGAGACAACTCGGGATGACACTCGGGCCAACACTGACCCGTGTCATCGACCAACAGACCGTAGGACATGTTCGACCTTAACGCATACCAAGAGGCTGGGAACTCATCCATCGGTTCGGCGAAAGCCGTATCGACGGTGTCGTCATTACACCAACTGTCGGTTAAAAAATTGCGTCACGACAGTCACTTGGAATAGCTCGACTTGTTACGACGCAGAAATTGTGGTTTCGCGGCGCGGTTGGTTTGACGCCACTTGCGACGCACCATACAACCGGCCCGGTTCTGCGTGCGTTTGGCTGGGATCGAGCGTCGAGGACGGAACGATGCGGATCACGCAACTCCTGGAACAGACCGGCGCCACCTTGGCGTCCACCTCGGCCGACGTCGAGGTGATGCATCTGACCTCCGACAGTCGCCGGGTGATGCCTCAGACATTGTTTGCGGCACTACCGGGTGTCGCCGTCGACGGCACCACATTCATACCGGCGGCACTTGCGGCTGGCGCGTGCGCCGTCCTCGTCGGCCAGGACGCCGTCGTGGCTGTGCCGGCACACGTCGCAGTCGTCCGGGCCGCCGATCCGCGTTCGGCACTGGCGCGCATCGCCGCCCACTTCTACCCGCGCCAGCCCGGCACCATCGTCGCCATCACCGGTACCAACGGCAAGACGTCGATCGCCGAGTTCACCCGTCAGATTTTTGCGGCCCTCGGGCACACGGCCGCGTCGCTCGGCACCCTCGGGGTGGTCACGGGCGATGGTGAGGCCTACGGCTCGCTGACCACGCCGGACCCCATCACACTTCACGAGACGCTGCACCGGTTAGCGGCCGACGGCATCACGCATCTGGCCTTGGAGGCGTCGTCGCACGGCCTTGACCAGCATCGGCTGGATGGCGTGCGCCTGAGTGCCGGCGGCTTCAACAATCTTGGTCGGGATCATCTGGATTACCACGCGACCGTCGCCGATTATCTCGAGGCAAAGTTGCTGTTGTTCCGCCGTTTGCTGACAGACGGATGCCCAGCGATCGTCAACGTCGACGGCCCCGGCCACGAGGCGGCGGTGCGTGCCGCGCAAGACCGTGGCCTGTGCGTCCTGACCGTCGGTCGGACGGGAGAATTCCTGCGCTCAGTCGCGGTCGAACGACGCGGATTTACGCAACACGTCACCGTGCAGCATCTGCAGTCGAAACCGATCGACCTCACCTTGAACCTGATCGGCGATTATCAGGTATCGAATGCGCTCATGGCCGCGGCCTTCGCCATCGCGTGCGGCGAAACACCCGAGCGCACCATCGGCGCCATGTCAAATATCACCGGCGTGCGGGGACGCCTCGACATCGCGGGTCGGCACAAGGGTGGCATCGCTGTCGTCGACTACGCTCACAAGCCCGAGGCATTGGACGCGGCTCTCGATGCCCTGAGACCGTTTGCGACCGGCAAGTTGATCTGCGTGTTTGGCTGCGGCGGCAATCGCGACACCGGTAAACGGCCTGTGATGGGTGCCATCGCCGCGCGCAAGGCTGACGTCGTCATCGTCACCGACGATAATCCGCGCAACGAACAGCCGGGCGACATTCGAGCCGCAGTCCTGAGCGCTGCTCCGGGCGCGATGGAGATCGGCGATCGCGCTGAGGCGATCCGCGCCGGCGTTGCGATGCTTGGCGCAGGCGATGTCCTGCTGGTCGCTGGCAAAGGTCATGAAGCCGGCCAGATCATCGGCGATGTCACAGTGCCATTCTCCGATCACGAACAGATCCAGGCGGCGATCTCTGAGGCAAACGCATGACGGCGCTGTGGATGTGGGACGACGTGGTGCGCGCCACCAAGGGGCGGACCGATGGCACGCCGCCGCCCGACGGCATCGCTGGGTTTTCGATCGACAGCCGCTCGATCGCGCCGGGCGATCTGTTCGTCGCCTTGAAAGTCGCTCGTGACGGCCACGACTTCGTGTCGGCTGCGTTTGCCG